>NZ_JHXS01000037.1 GCF_000687775.1 Mycoplasmopsis felifaucium ATCC 43428 | reverse complement strand
ACTGACACTGAGAGACGAAAGCGTGGGGAGCAAACAGGATTAGATACCCTGGTAGTCCACGCCCTAAACGATGATCATTAGCTGATGGAAGATTCATCGGCGCAGCTAACGCATTAAATGATCCGCCTGAGTAGTACGTTCGCAAGAATAAAACTTAAAGGAATTGACGGGGATCCGCACAAGCGGTGGAGCATGTGGTTTAATTTGAAGATACGCGTAGAACCTTACCCACTCTTGACATCTTCTGCAAAGCTATGGAGACATAGTGGAGGTTAACAGAATGACAGATGGTGCATGGTTGTCGTCAGCTCGTGTCGTGAGATGTTCGGTTAAGTCCTGCAACGAGCGCAACCCTTATCCTTAGTTACTACCATTTAGTTGAGGACTCTAAGGAGACTGCCCGAGTAATCGGGAGGAAGGTGGGGACGACGTCAAATCATCATGCCTCTTACGAGTGGGGCTACACACGTGCTACAATGGCCGGTACAAAGAGAAGCAAACAGGCGACTGGGAGCAAACCTCAAAAAACCGGTCTCAGTTCGGATTGAAGTCTGCAACTCGACTTCATGAAGTCGGAATCGCTAGTAATCGTAGATCAGCTACGCTACGGTGAATACGTTCTCGGGTCTTGTACACACCGCCCGTCAAACCATGGGAGCTGGTAATGCCCGAAGTCGGTTTATAAAGAAACTGCCTAAGGCAGGACTGGTGACTGGGGTTAAGTCGTAACAAGGTATCCCTACGAGAACGTGGGGATGGATTACCTCCTTTCTACGGAGTACAATAAAGCTTATTTATAGGCTTTTTAACCAAACTTACTAGACCTGTACAAATTTATTTATGTCATGTGACTTCTTAAGGTCAAAGTCTTATATCTAGTTTTGAGAGGACATATCTTCTCAATGTTCTTTGAAAACTGAATAGTAAAATATTTTTCGATATTTACAACGACATCAAAACAAAATAAATCAAATTTGGTTAATTTGTTTAGATTCATCGAGTAATCATTTATATATGATTCATTGAAATGTCTTAAAATACACATCTTAAATAACATAAACAATAGGAAAATACTACTTTTAAATAAGGAAGAGTTTGTGGTGGATGCCTTGGGTCTGGAAGTCGATGAAGGACGTGATTACCTGCGATAAGCCTCGTGGAGCTGGAAATG
>NZ_JHXS01000036.1 GCF_000687775.1 Mycoplasmopsis felifaucium ATCC 43428 | reverse complement strand
GGCAAAAATTATAAAAGTGGGGTTCAATTTTGGAACCTCACTTTTATAATGAATAATATTTTCTTTAACAGTATCATTTACAAAATAACCTTGATTATTAATGCTCATAAAATATGAACCATCATCTCTGTTATATTTAATAAAATCATAAGTAGCATCATTATTTAATTTAATTGGGTTATTATATGAACGAGATTGTTTTAAAATTTCAAGCACTTTTGGATCATTAATTTTACTTTTATCTATTTCAATAATAACTTGATCAAGTGAAGCAATTCTTTCTTCACTTCGACTAAAACTGTTTACATTTTGATTTTCTAAATTATTTCAGAAACAACCTTTAATGCTTGATATGGGAGATCAATTTTAATTACATTTAAGTTTTTGTCTAAGACTTCAAAAGAATAATTTTTAGAAAAATCTAAAACAATTCCAGTTTCTCAATATACTGGTGAAAGTTCTTTTCTTTGGTCAGTAGAAATTTTATTTTCAGGATCATATTTATATCAAGGAATAAAGTTCTGATCAACAAACTTATTTTCTCTTGTCATAAATTTAATTACGTGTTTAGCTGTTAAAATATACATTTTTTGATCATTAGAAAATAAATCAGTTCCTTGTCCTCTACCTGAAAATAATTTCATATTTCTTTGCAAAATTGGCATCTTTGAATTAATATTATTAGATACCATTAATTTAGCATTTTTAAAGACAGGGTTATATTCTTCATTTATTGTGATTTCATCTTCATTAAAGGTATCTGGATGTTCTCCATAATATCGGTAATTATTTTTAGCAAGTAGCCAAATATTATCTGTTAAATAAGTATTTCACATTCTTTCAAACCCATTATAAAACTCACTTCTATAATTTAATTGCAGTCAATGATTATCAATTGATTTTTGTCAGTATTCATTAAAATCATCATTTGTTAATACTTCTTTTTCTTTATATTTTTTTAAAAATTCTTCATATTCTTGATTAACTTTATCAAATGCTTCCTTAGGTTTTAAAGCATTTTTTGCATCACCTAAACCATAATAATATTTTTCAAACATTAATTTATTAATATTGTTTTGATTAAAACTATAATTTAATTCTTTATTCTTTTGCTTTTGTCCAAAATCATAAACATAAATATCATCTACTGCTTTAAATGCTTCTTGGTTTTTATCATTTTTAATTTTATTATCTAAATAATCTTGAAGCGGAGAATAAACATAATAGTTTTGTTTTAATCTTTCAATTTTCTCATTTAAAGATAAATTATTATTTGTTTCTAATTCTAATTTTTCATCACTCTTTAATCTAAATAATGCTTGAATTTTATTAATATTTTCATCACTTAAATTATTGATTGCCCCAAATCTAGATTCACGTAAAATGTCAATTAAATATTTAGACAAAGCTTCATATTTTTTGTTTATGCTTTTATCAAACTGATATTTACTAGTATTATAATTATATTTTTGGTTTAAATTATAATCAAATCAAACACGATTTAATTTTTTAATTTTTTCATTATTTGTTTTATCTGGTTTTTTATCCCTTGTATCATTTGTAATATTAACACAAGAAGCTGAAACAACAGGAAACATAGTTGTTAAAGAAGCAAGTGTTCCAATTAATAAATATTTTTTTTCATAATTCCTCTTTATTTTTTAATTAAGTAATTAAATTATAAATTTAATTGCTAATTATCATAATTGGAGTATATAAAGATGAAAATATTGCCACAAAATTATTAAAAAAATATATCCATAAGGATATATTCAAAGTTTTATTATTTTGTAATTTCTAATGTATAAACTTTATCAGCTCAAGAACCATCTGTTGGTTGTTCGGTTGTAGTTGAACCTTCTGTAGGTTGTTCTGTTGTAGT
>NZ_JHXS01000035.1 GCF_000687775.1 Mycoplasmopsis felifaucium ATCC 43428 | reverse complement strand
ATATTATGATGCTCTTGAAATTTATCAATTAAAACATGATATTAATCCATTAGTTTCATTATTGGCAAAATATTTATATGAAAGATTAAAAGAACTTATTGATATACTTAGTTATTAATTATTAAATAATAAAACTAACACCTTAATTATGATGTTAGTTTGTTTTTTACTATAAAACAGTGGTTTAAGATACAATTGGCATTCTTGTATAAATTGAAGAAGGATTGATTTCAATATCTTCATACGTTTCTGAAGTTGCTGTAGTTGAATTCATAATGCCAACAGTTAACTTGGTATTTATGTTAAAACATATTTTTTTGCTTGTTACACCATCTTGACTTGTATATGAATCTTCTTTAAAGTCTGATAAACTTAAAATTTCTATTTTATATAATCCAATTTGAATAGCTGTATTAGTTGAATTGATATTATTTATAAATCCTTTATCTTGAAGTGCTTCAGTTTCATTTAAAGGTCTGCCTTCATAATAAGGAATAAATAATGAATTAGTATTAATTTTATTTAATCCATTTGCATAAAAAGTTATTTCATTGGTTGAACTATTTGAAATGCTAAAAATACGTTTGATTGTATTAGGGTCACTTAAAACAAAAGCAGTTGGATCATTTTTATGTTTTTCATATTCGCTTAAAATCAATTTACCTTTATTTGAATTAGAAGCAAAAGAACCGTGTAGATTTTCAATATTTAAAAATGTAAAGAAATCTTTTTTAACTATTTCAGGAGTAATAACTTTTTTGAAGTTAGTTATTTCTTTATATAGGCTATTTACTTCAATGTTTTCGCCAGATGATTCATTATGGTAATTAATAGCGTAATCTACATATAATGTTCCAGTTAAATCATTAGCAGAAATATGTTTCACTTTAAGTTGTAATGGAATATTTTGATATCTACTGTAAGCATTTTCAACTTCATAGAATTGAGCCGATAAATCAACTTCATTTTTATATCTTCCTACATAGTAAGATGCATAGTGATTAAGCAAAGTGTTATCATTTGAAATGTCTATGGCTTGCACATGGTTTTGAAGTACATAATTTATATAATCAAATGTACTATATGCTAACATATTTTTATCTAATTGTAAACTTCCAAAATAAAATGATCTAGTTTCTTCAGAAATTACACCATTAGCTAGAGTTTTAGTTTTATAATCAACGTTAACGATTAAGGTATATTTGTTATTAGAATTCTTTTTAATTGAAAGGTTATTAATTACTATTGGAGAATTATCATTATCTAAAATACTTTTAACATCAAGCAGGCCCAAACCATTAGTTAAGATTTTTAAATCAGTAAAATAAGGAACTAAATCTTTATTAGTTAATTTTAAAACTTCATCAAGGTTGTTTTGTCTTTCAGCTACTTTATTTTTATTGAATGATTGTTGTAAAGCTGTACCAATAATTCTTGTGGCAAAACCATCTAAATTAACAGTTAGATTTTCAAAAGTATTATTCAAATAAGTTCCTGAAACATTAAATGATAAAGTGCCTAATGAATCATTATAAGCTACTACATTCGCACCAGTTATATTAAAATCTGAGCCACTCATAACTTTAACTTTTGATGATTCAAAAGAAGGAATTAAGTTTTTATTTAATTGAAATAAATTAGATAACTTTTGAATTTGTTCACTATTAAACTCCGTAATTTTATTTAATGCTGGTTGATTTCGGATTTCATTTGGTTTATTTGATTCTGGATTTATTTCAGGTTTATTTTCAATATTTTGACTATTATTTTGATTTACATTATTGTCTTTTTCATCTGTTTTAATAGGTTGTTCGTTATTTTCAGATGAGTTATTATCTGCTGAATTGTTGCAAGAAACAGCCAATATTGAAAATAAAGGCATTGATAAACTTGTAACTGATAAACTTAATTTTAAAAATTTCTTATTCATAATTACTCCTGATAAAAAATATTTTTTATTTTAGCATATTTTTTATATTATATAAATTTTAATTACAAAGTAATTACATAAATTATTATGTTATTATTTTATTAATATGAGTAATAAAAGAATGGTGCCTGAGGTAAGGTTTAAGGGGTTTGAAGAGGATTGGAAAAAACTTCAATTTTCAGAATTATTAAATTATGAAAGACCTGACAAGTACATTGTTACTAGCGAAAAATATAATGAATTTTATAAAACACCAGTACTAACAGCAAATAAAGGATTTATATTAGGATTTACTAATGAAACTAATACATATAATAAATCGTGTATTTTGTTTGATGATTTTACATTAGACTCTAAGTACGTTAATTTTCCTTTTATGGTGAAATCGAGTGCACTAAAGATTTTAACTGCTAAAGATAACTGTAATGATTATTTTACTTACTCAGTTATTAATGCAACTAGTTTTGAATTACAGGGACACGCAAGACATTACATAGAGTTTGTGCAGCCTGTTAAAACTTTAGTGCCTTCATACCAAGAACAATCTAAAATAGGTGAATTCTTTAAGAATATTGATAACTTAATTACTCAAACATCTACTAAATTAGACAAATTAAAAGATGTTAAAAAGTCTTTACTTAATAAAATGTTTCCAAAAGAAGGAAAGCTTGTTCCCGAGATTAGGTTTTCGCAATTTAACGATTTATGAAAAGTCGTTAAATTGAATGAAATTAGTAGGTATACTATTTCCAATCTTAATGTTTCAGATGC
>NZ_JHXS01000034.1 GCF_000687775.1 Mycoplasmopsis felifaucium ATCC 43428 | reverse complement strand
AAAAAAAAAAAAAAAAATAAAATTAAATGTATCTACATTTGTAAATAATGTAGATATTAAAGTTTAAACAATAATACGAAAGGAATTATCAAAGTGAAATTGTTTAAGAAATTAATTCTTCCATTAATTGGAGGATTAACAATGTTTTCATTACCAGCAGTAGCTGCTGCATGTAACGAAACAAAGAAAGATGACATAAAAGTAGATAATACATCTACAAATAATGTCAGTACAACTAATACAGAAAACTCATCAACTACAACACAAAATGAAAATCAAGCAGATTCAAAAGTTGTAGATATTGAAAAAAGTAAAGTATTAGCAAACAAATTAAATGAAATCGTAACAGCCTATAAAACAGGCGTTCAAGCAAAATTTGGTGCTGAATATGAAATCGCTATGGGTGCTCCAACAGCTGAAGAAGCTGCTGAAATCGTTAAATTAATTGATGAAGCATTAGCGAAGATTCAAGAAGTAGATATTTATACAGCTAAAAATATTGATCCAAATTTAATTGCTTGGTATGATGGGGTTAAATACAACCTTGAAATTGAAAAAGGTAATTATGGTTCAGATATAAGATACTTATTGCCTAGTTATGCTTGAGGTCCAGCTTCAAGTTATATAGCTAACCCATTCTATAGAACTATTATGCTAAGAAGTGTAGTAGGAAGCGATAAAAGAGCTCAAGCAATAGTAGCTCAAAGATGACTTAAAACCATTCAAGATGCTGTTGCTAAAGGTGTAGTACCTTCTAAAGTATTTATTAAAACTAATGCAAACATTATTCTTAAGAACCAATACTCTGCAGAATTAAAAGAATTTTTAGATGCTGCTGATACACAAACTGCAACAATTGATCAATTCTTTGAAAAATTTGTTACACCTAAAGAAGAAGCTATTGCAGATGCAACTGAAAAAGAAGCAGTTAAACACATTAATGCATTCTACAAATACTATTTAACAACTTACTATAAAGCTTCAAAATATGGTTTTGGCGAAAACGCTACTGATTTAACTCTTTCAAAAACAAATTCAACAAATGAACTTGAAAGAATTTTAACAGTTCAAAATAAAGAAATTTATGGTGTAGGTTTAACTAAAAAAGATATGGACCAAAAGAATGCTGGTTTAGGATATATTCCAACCTTTGGTCCAGCTATTTATGCACAAACCTTGAAAATGGCTACTTCATCAGATTGAAGTGCTCAAACTGTATATGAAAAAGGTTATGATTCAACTAAATCTAATATCGATAATACAATTGCTTCAGCTCAAAGAATTGCGACCTTAATTACAGGTAATGCAAATTCTGAATGAAAAGAAACTATTAGATTTGATGCTGATGGTCCTGGACCTGATCAAGCACAAAGTATTGAAATTGTAATTAGAGACGCTTCGGGTAATATTGATAAAACAAACTTCTTTAAATGATTAAACTCAGAAGATTTCTTCTTTGGTAGAGAAGAAAAGAGTTTATGAACAGATGAATTTGTTGCTAACTTGAAAAAACAACCAGGTGCACAAAACGGAATTGAAGAACTTAAGAAATTCGGATATGACTTTTTAATCACACCAGAAGAAAAAGATAAAGCTTATAAAGGTATTACTAATGGTCAATTCTATGATGGCGCTCTAAGTGCATTCGTTGCATATTACCAATTCAAAGATTCTACAACTAACTATGGAAATTCATTCTTTGAATATCCAGCTCCAAACTATGAAATTCAAACCTATAATTATGCAGATAGAGAATATGAAGGTGTTGGTGCATATTCAAGCAATGTTCAAAAATTCATGTTTAACGCAGATCCATATTACTCATTACAAAAATGATCTGTAACAAGTTTTGCTAACCACGAAAGTATCATGGGACACCATAATCAAATTTACTATGCTATAGATCATAAAGCTTCTGTTGGTGATGTGAAATTAAGTGATAAAGTTGACTTTGACTTTACTTCATACATTGAAGGATGAGCCTTATTTATGGAATGATTTGGTATTGAAGCTGGATATTACGGAACTCCTGATTATGCTAATGCTAATTTATATGCAATGCCAACTAACTTCAAATTTGCTAAAGGTATAACAAGTTTCTACACTGAAGAAGAAAGCAAAGCAACAGCAGTTTCTGCTGAAGATATTGAATCTATTAAATCATTACATAATGGTATTTACTGACAAAAAGTAAATACAAAGAACATTTATACTGATGATGCTTCAAGAGCTAGAGCTGCAATTGAATTATGTAATATTTTACAATTCATTGGTGCTTTAAATGAAGCACAATTGCGTAACATGCGTTTAGCAATTGATACAGCATATAATGGTGGTAATGTAAGAGGTAAAGCCGGTTTAGATGGCGGAGCTTCAATTAATGAAGTTAGAGAATTTATGAAAACTAATTCAGCACTAGGTGCTGGTGATATAGCCAGTGAATCTATTAGATACTTCACCTGTGTAGGTCAAGCTACTTCATATAACTCAGGTAAAGAAATCTTTATTGATTTATACAAAAAAGTTTATACAAAACTTAACCAATCGAGACCTGAATTTATCGCTAAAAATAACCACGAAAACACTAAGAAATTCTTTGATATTGTACTTAGAAATGGTGCATTACCAATGGGATCGGTTGAAAAAATCGTAAACTACATTTACGACATTAAATAATTTAATTATTTAGCTTCCTGTTAATTCAGGAAGTTTTTATTTAATTAAAAAACGCCTGTTTTATAGGCGTATTAGACAAACATTTTTTGCAATAATGCTTTTTTGATGTCTTTGAGTTTGGTGAGTTTTTTGGCTTGGAGGGTGATAAGTTTATCAACTGCAGTCAAAAATTCAGCGATTTTTGACTGCTCAATAAGTTCTGAAATTTCTACTAAATTTTCAGAATAGTCTGA
>NZ_JHXS01000033.1 GCF_000687775.1 Mycoplasmopsis felifaucium ATCC 43428 | reverse complement strand
TCAACACAATAAACAGCAAGCTGGGTGACTTCACTAACGACAAATACGAACAAGAAAAGAACGCCATAAATGCAAACATTTCCAGACTGCAACAATTTGACAACACTATAAAGCCTGTTTTTGAAGGGCAAAACGTAAAAATTACTGACGGAGCTTTTGAGTTCTATAATCCTGCCGATAATAATATTTTTAAAATTGAAGCAGGAGGCATAGCAATAAGAGTCGCAAATACATGGCAAAAATTAAATATGAATACATGAGCAAATTTATTTAGATTTGCAAATACATATTTACAAAATTCGTCAAGTTTACCACAAAGCCAAGCCTCTAGAGTAAATGTCTCTTATGACTGGGATTTAATACAAAGCGGAACCACTTCAAACGTTCAGCAGGTCACAATACCGACAAACGATACGCAAGGACTATATGTTTTATGGATTAAAGTTACGTTATACAACGGAAAAACATTTACAGGACAATTATTTAACATAAATAAAAATGACGCCGATTATCAGAATACTTTTGTTATGTCTGCTCCTAGTACTGGTTGGGACAGCAGTAGCTATGGGACACAGTTGCAGTTAATGCACGTAACTTATTCAGACGACGTGTTTAAAATTAGATACACCGGGAAAGTTTACGACAATGAAACGCAAAGCTCGCCAAGGTCTATAGATTATAAGCTATATAAAATGGTTCTAAGAACCTCATAAAAACGAAAGGAATAAAACAAAATGACAACACCAAGCATTATACAATTAACTATCGCATTAGTGGGCGGGTTAGGTGCCCTAATATCGTTTATAGTGGCATTTACTCGCCAAGGTTCAAGCAATAAAAAAATAAAGCTTTTAGAGCGTGAATTCGAAGAAGCTAAAGCAATGTGAATAGCTAAAGAAAAAGAATATAAAGACACAATCACAAATCTAAAAACAACTATTTCAAAACAAGAGATTCAGCTTGCTAGATGTGAAGATTTAATTAAACAATACCAAAACAAACTTTTAGCATTTGAAACACGTAACGAAGCCAAATACATTAAAGAACTTGAAAAAGAAGTTGAAACTTTAAAAGATAAAGAGCAAGACATTAAATTCAAAGAACTTGAATACAATAAACAATTGGAAATTGCCCAAAACTCTCAGGAAGCTTTAGAAGATGAACTCAGAAGAAAAGAAGAAGTTATTAAAAAATTACAGTCTCAAATAAAAGACTTTGAAGACATTAAAGGCAAAACCGAAGCACTGCAAAACTACTTTAGCACTCATATAAGTCCATTATTTACAACTAAACCAGCTGAACCAAAACAAACCGCAGAAACTTCAACAGAAACAGACGACAGGGCTAAAATAATGTAATATTAAAAAGAAGACGGGAAACCGTCTTTTTTGAATTTAGAAAGAATAGATAAATTTGACATTATCGCAATACTATTTTTACATCATATGAAAAAGCCTTATTTTTTTATATATGTCCCAAAAATAGTTTATAATAATATTGTATTAATTCCCACAGTAATACGGTTAAAGCTATCAAAATTTTAATATTCATTTTTGTGGGATTAGTATTTATTGTACTAGTCTTTTTTATTAAAAATTATTAAATAAAAATGTGGTATATAAGTGCAATAATTTCCCACAGGCAAACATATACCACGCTTATATTATACATAATATTAGCGTTTTCAAAATATGTTTTGCTGATTTTGAAAGGATTTTAATTATGTATAAAATAAAAAATATAATAAATGAATATATTCAAGACTGTAAAAATAGATATGTAAAAACTAATACAATTTACCAATACGAGCAAGTTTTAAATAAGTTAGTCGATTTTAACAACGCAGAAGACTTGCAAAACCAATTGTATAAAATTGTTAAAGATGAAAAAGTTAAGCATAATACACAGTGTTTGCGTGCTAATATAGCTAAAACTTTTATGCGTTGAATTAATGACAATTTTACAGAGTTTAAACTCAATAAAAACCCATTAACAAAAATGAAACAACAAAATACAAGAATAGCATACACCGAAGAAGAAGTTACTTTTTTATTGAAAGCATTAAAAGAATTTAATAATGTTAAATTTGAGTTATATGTTAAATTTTTATTATTAACGGGTATAAGAGTTTCTGAATTAGATGCATTTACTTTTAAGGAATGAGCAAATAATAATTTTCATATTAAAATAATCCCGCTTAAAAATAATAATGCACGTGATGTTGTTATTATTTGAAAAGTATTTGAACAGCTTAATTTTTATGATTTAGTAAAAAACTTTGAGAATGATATTATTGATAACCTGGAACAATTAAATTTATCTATTAAAACTATAAAAAACACATTCACATATTTCTCTAAATTCATCAAGTCAATTAATCCGAATTTTAACAAAGAAATTTCTGCTCATTGATTCAGACATACTTGTATCACTTTTTTAGATAAAACAGGTTGATTTTCTGAGGGTCAAATAGCTACATATACAGGGCACAAAAACACAGCTGTTTTACATAATACTTATATAGCTGGAAACGCTCAAAAACTTATAGATATAGCGGAACGCAAAACATTAGAAATAAAACAATTAGAGGAAAATAATTGAATTCTTAAACAACTTTTAAATAATAAAATAAATTCTCAAAATACGCAAAATAATGCAGAAAACATAGAAGAATTTAATAAAAAGAGTAAAAACTTAGCTGGAAAGCTTAAAAATTTTATAAATTCATATAGTTTTTTAGTAAAAACTAAATAACTAGGCACATAAAAATAGTGCTTTTTTATTATAATTTTTATATGAAAATACCAACGTATTTGGAACTTGGTGTAAACATAAAGGCACTTTTTAAAAAGAATAATATAAGAACATGGGAAGAGGCTAAAACACATTACTCCCGTTATTTTTGCATTAAGTTAAAGAGTTATTTAACTAAGATAAATAAGAACAATACAGAGACGTTCAAGGCACTTTATAGGGTTATTTTTTATTATGGTTTTATTGCATATTTACAAGAATATAAAACAGCCGAATATTTAGAATCTAAGGGCTGAACAGTGTACTTCCCAAGTTTAAAGAATGATGCAATAAATAAAATTGATTTAATTGCTTATAAGAATGGCAAACGCCTTTATATTCAAGTTAAAAGTAACTACAAGCAAATAGAAGAATTGAAGGCAGTAAATAATTTTTATTCTAAAGAGTCTAATAGTTTTTTTATTTTTGCAGTGGTTAATTCTAAAAGTATCACATTTTATGATATTTTACACAATAAAGTAAATTATTTTATTTAAGTATTAAATAATAGTTATATAATAAGGACAGAAACACTAAAATTTATAAAGTGTTAGCGTTGACCTTTTAAAATACTTGGGACTATATATATATAT
>NZ_JHXS01000032.1 GCF_000687775.1 Mycoplasmopsis felifaucium ATCC 43428 | reverse complement strand
TAAGTAAAGACTTTTTAACATCTTTTAACTTATCTAAGTTATTAGATGTTTGAGTAATTAAGTTATCTATATTTTTGAAGAATTCACCTATTTTATACTGTTCATTGTTAGAACAACTATAGAAAGCGAGTTGTTCTAACATATCTTTAACTATATATGGGATATTACCAGCCCTAGATTCTTCTTCTATTATCGCTGGTAAATTATTATTTATGCAATTAATAAGAAATTGATGATATGAATCATTAAAGTCACTTAATACATACGTTCTTTGGTATGCGTTGAATTTTCCTTCTGCAATGTGTGTAAATCCAACTGAAGCTCCATTTCCAACAACTGTTATTGCAGGGCCTTGAAAGGCTCAATTATTTATTTTGAATTTTTCCTGTGAGCAGGTGAAAAAGTCGTATTCACCATTTTTACACATTGCATTTGCGTCTAATTTTCCTGTAGTTATTGAGCAAAAATTACTAAGTGTATTTTTTGCTCAACTATCTTCAAACCCCTTAAACCTAATATCAGGCACCATTCTTTTATTACTCATATTAATAAAATAATAGCACAATTATTTGGATAATCTAGGAGTGCAAAAATCAAATAAAAATAACAGTTTTTAGCTGTTATCGTTTTGTTGTTTAACTAAATTACGGTAATACTCATTCCGTTTTTCTTTATTCTTTCATTTTTCTACTTGGTTAGCTTTTTCTTGTTGAATTAAAGGAATTCTTGTTCTAAAAATATAATCATTTATAGCTTCACCAAGTCCATTTTGAAGTACGTCACTTGTATAAAACTTAGCCGCTTTTTTAACCACTTCACTCGCATTATCCATTGCATAAGCAAACTGTGTTTCGTTAAACATAGCTATATCGTTTTCACTATCGCCTACGCTCATAACATAATTAATATCAGCATTAAACATATTTGTTAACTTAACTAAAGCGGAACCTTTAGAAATGCCTTTTTTTGTTATTTCAACGTGTGTTGATAAGTTTAATACATCTATATTTCCTTCTATTTTTAATAGATCTGCATAAATTAATTCTTTTATTTCTTTAGAAGTTGGATAAATTTCAATTTTGGCTATTTTATCTTTAAAACAGTCTTTTTGGTCTAATTTTCAATTTGAATATTCAAAGAAACGATCAAAGAATTCTCTTGCTTCCTTAGTTTCATTTAATAAATAATAGTTTTCTTTACCATATAAAAATGCTACAGTTTGATATTTATTAATAACTTCAGCAACTGGTTTAATCAATTCATTATTAATATGTTCAAAAGCTAACATTTTGGCTTCTAGAACATCATAAATAATTGATCCACCAGTACAAATTAAATATCTGCTATTTAACTCTTTAACTAACTTAGTTAACTTAGGCAATAATGGATTACCAGTAGTAAGAATTAACTCAACCCCATCATCCTTAATGGCTGATAAGATATCTTGTTTAGTACTTTCAAGCAATTTCTTAGATGGAAACCCATATAGAGTTCCATCTATATCACTAAAAATTAATCTTTTAATCATATTATCTAACTAATAATGAATCTTCTTTCATTTCTTTTGGCTTAGATACATTAATGTAATCTAAAACAGTAGGTGCAACATTAGCTAATTTACCATCTAATAATTTAATACTCTTATCTGTACATACAAACATAACAGGACTGCTGGTATGTTTTGTAGCTGGTTTACCATTAGCATCCTCTGTAATTTCAGCATTACCGTGATCAGCAGTAATAAATACTGTTACATCATTTTGCTCTGCAAAATCAACTACTCTTTTAATTTGAGCATCTAAGAATTCTACCGCTTTAATGGTTGATTGTAAATTACCTGTATGACCTACCATATCTGGATTAGCGTAGTTCATAATTGTGACATCATAATTTAAGCAGTTCGCTAATAGTTCATCTGTAATTTCTTTAGCTGACATTTGAGGAGCATCTGCATAGCTTTCAACTTTTAATGAAGGTACCATAATTCTTTTTGAATTTTTGAATTCAATATCATTACCACCGTCCATAAAGAAGGTTACGTGTGCATATTTTTGAGTTTCAGCTAATCTTAATTGACTTTTACCTGCTAATTCTAAAACTCTACCAATAGGCATATTAACTTCCATTTCGTTGTATGCTACTAAAGTATTTAAGCCTTCATATTTCATCATTGAAACAAATCTTGAAATATGAACTGGATGTGCAGGTTTAGCTTCATATAAATCTGAGCTAATGAATAAATGACTAAGTTGTCTAGCTCTATCTGGTCTAAAGTTAAAGAAAATAATTGAATCGTTATCCTTTACAAATTCAGCACCATTTTTGCCGGCTGGAATTAAGAATTCATCAGTAATTCCTTCATTATATTGTTCATTAACATATTTAATTACATCATCATAATGTTTTTCTGAATTACCTAAAATAGCTTCATAGTGTTTTTCAACACGATCAAACATTTTATCACGGTCCATGCCATAGAATCTTCCACCGATTGAAGCTATTTGATAGCCGTATTCATCGCAAATTTTACTTAACTTTTCTAATGAACTTAAAATTGATTTAGGAGCTACATCTCTACCGTCACCAAAAGCATGTACTGAAACTTTTTTAAGACCATAATTATGAGCCATTTTTAAAAGTTCAAATAAATGATTTTCTAACGAGTGCACACCACCAGGACTTAATAATCCCATTAAATGTAATGTAGCATTCTTTTCTTTTACATCTTTAAAGGTATCTAAAACGATTTGATTCTTTTCAAATTCACCTTCTTTAATAGCTTGGTTAATTAAGCTTAAACCGGTGTAAACTATTTGACCTGCACCAATATTTAAGTGGCCAACTTCAGAGTTCCCCATTTGGCCTTCAGGTAAACCAACATATTGAGCACTAGCTTGTAAAACACTATGCGGATATTCACTTAATAATTTATCAAAAGTAGGAGTTTTAGCTAACTTAAATCCATTCCCTTGAGTTTCTTCTCTTAAGCCTAATCCGTCTATTACTATAAGTACTGTTTTTTTCATAAAAACCTCCATAATTTGAATATATTTTATATTTTATATTATTGTTTTTGATTGAATACACTTTTATTAAATTAGTAAAATAATTAATAAGGAAAAATTTTAAAAGTAATAATGCTGACTGAAAATATTAATTTTTAAGTTTTCTAAAACATCTGTTTTATAGAGTTTTTATAAAAAATATTAAAAATTGTGAAACCTAAAAATATTTTTTGCCAAATATGCAAATTAAAAAAAAAAAAAAAATATAATTAATACAGTCTATTATTTAATATTAGATTTAAAAGTAAAGGAAATAATATGGCAGATAAAAAAGTTACAAAAATTGTTGGTGCTGTTAGTGCAGCTGTTGTTTCAACAACTGCTATCGTTGCTTTAGTTACAACTATTCAGCCATCATCAAAACAATTCAACAAAAAACACAAAGAATTAATGAACAA
>NZ_JHXS01000031.1 GCF_000687775.1 Mycoplasmopsis felifaucium ATCC 43428 | reverse complement strand
AGAGTAATTTAATTGCATCATATTCAAAATTTTATGTGCTTTAGTTATAGAAATATGATTAAAATGAACCTTGAATCTGTTTCTATAAAATATTTGATTTGCGTATTCTAAGTCTTTTTCAGAATCATTAATGTAAACGTGAATGTGTTTAGATCTATATTTTATTTGGCTATTATATGAATGTTTCACTGTTGTTTCGATACAGTAAACATTGTTTAAACTTTTAAATTTCATTATAATTATATTGCCCTTTCTATTTGGTTGTTATATTTATATTTTAGGGCAAAAATTATAAAAGTGGGGTTCAATTTTGGAACCTCACTTTTATAATGAATAATTAGGAAAGCTTTATATTTTAATAATTATGATCAACAGTTTTTAATTGATTATTTATGAATTGTTTAATTTCATATAATACACTACTTATCTTAGCGGTTGGAGTTTTACCTATTTCAGGGTTTTGTAAGTTATTATTTTTTACTAAGCTGGTGAATTTAGAATCAGCTTGTCCTCATGTAAAAGGTCATTTAGTTTTATTTTCTTAATTTGCAATTCAGTCTTCTAATTTCTTAAACACTTCTTTAGCTTCATTAATGATAGGAATAATATATTCACAATATTTGTCATGAATTTCAGGAATTTGATTCAAGAAACTTGCATAAGCTGATTCAAATTTAGGTTTTACTGTTTCATATGTTGTATTTAATAGATCTAATAATTCGAAATTAACATTTTTATTATTTGTACTTGGAGCTACAAAGAAATTGCTTTCAATTGCTTCATCTGTAAATTGCGGTTGGCTAAAAATTAAGCTACCATTTTGTAATAATGATCTAATTCCATCTACACCTTTTGTTGTATATCAAGTGTTTCATTTAGTAAAGAAATCATTGTAATTTTGAGTTAATCATGTTTTTGGGACATCCACAATATAAGGATATTTATCTGTTTTTAGGTTAAAGATTCTTAAACCTTTTTCATTCATATATGGAGCATTAGCATCATTAATAAAGTTTTCATATATGTATGCTAAATATAATAATTTTCCTCTAATAATAAGTAAATTGTTTTTATTGTAAAAATCAGCATAATTTTTAACTAAATTTTCATCAGTTAAATTATTAAACTCATCAGAAACATTTTTGAATTCATTTAGGTAATTTTCTAAGTTATAATTTGCATTTTCAAAGTAACGTTGTGCATCAAACGGTTTACGAGTTAAAACTGGATTATTATCTAATTGACTCTTAATATTGTTATTAACTGTTTTATAGTCATTTGCCAAACTTACAAGCTTATTATTTAAAGTATTGATACTGCTTTTAACATCAGCATAGTGTTCATAGTCAGTATTTTTTACGCTATTTACAATTGTTTGTAATTCATTAAATTGAGTAATTAATTCAGGGATTATTAAACTATTTTGAGTACCTAGTTTAACAAAATCTGTAAATGTATTTAAACTATTTGCTTTAGTGTGAGCTTTGTCATTTAAAGCTGTTTTATAGTTATTAATAGCATTATTTAATTCTTCAGTTTTGTCTTCTAAATCAGAAAAATTTTCTGCATTATTTAAAGTGTTTTTAGCTTCAAGCGCTGAATCGTATACATCTTTAACTTTTTGAATTTCATCTGCGATTTCAGGATCTGTTTCGGAATCAATTAACTCCTTAGCTTTAGTTAATGCTGCATCAAAATCATCTAAAGTTCTTACTCAATTATTTGCTTTTCTAAATCTATTTTCAGCAGTAAAGATTAAATCATTAAGTTTTTCTTCGGTATCTGCAATTGATTTATCGCGTTTAATTGTTTCAATATCACCAGTTAAATAATTAATTATTGGATCGTATTTGTTATTAGTGTTATTAGTCTTAAGATCATCTAATTTATCTTCTAACTTCTTGATGCCATCATTTAACTCATCAACTATTTTTTTAGTCTCATTATACATTTCTTCAGCAGTTTCGCTTGTAGCTTCATATGACATTAATGAGTCTTTGAGATTTTCTAGGTGTGAATCTATAGAATATGGGCTTGCATTATTTAATAATCTATTAATTGCATTATATGTTTCCGAATAATTTGGATCATCTTTCATTTTATTCATAAGCTCATTAATTTTTTCTTTTTTAGCATCAATTTTATTTACTAAATCAGCTTTTTCATCAAAAATTGGTTGTGCTTTTTCACTAGCAGTATTATATGCACTTGTTAAATCGTTTATAGCTTCTTGCACTTGTTCATCAGATCTATTTTCGGCATTAGCTTTTGCATCTTGTTTAGTAAGTTCTGTATTAAGTTCAGGTTTAATATCATCAAATGCAGGGTCATCTCCCATTTTGTTTAAAAGATCAATTGTTTTTTTCTTAATTTTTTCAAAATCTGCAGTTACATTTGCGGTGTGATTATTTTTATCAATAACTTCTTTATCTTCATTCGCTTTCTTGATTGCGTCTTTTAGATTATTTAGAGCTTCAGTTAATTCAGCGACTGTATTATCTTTATTAACTTCATTATCATTTAGAGCTTTATCAAGATTATTAACAATATCAGCATAAATTGGGTCAGTTAAAGAATCTTTTAATGAGTTAATATCATTTTTAGCGTTTGTTATCTCACCAAGTATTTGATTTTTATTATTATTTAATTCATCTAAAGCATTATTAAACTCATTAATAGCATTATGTAATGCTTCAGCTTCATTTTCAAAATTTGCATCTGGATTATTTAGTTCATTTTGAGCTTGTTTTATAGCGTTATCCAGTTTTTCTAGGTTAGATTCAAGATCTTTATTAGTTAAATTATCGCTATATACTTTATTTGCTTCTTTGATTTTATCTTCTAAAGTTTTTTTAAGTTGATCTTGTTTGTTTTTGTCTAATTCTGCTTTTTTAAGTGCATCGATAAAATCATCTAATTTATTTTGTAAATTAGTTGTATTCGCAATTATTTCTGGCTTTGTAGAATTTAAAGCGTTTGTAGCATCAGTTATCGCATTAGCTAAATTCTTAGCTTCATTTTGAACTTTAGCATTATCTTTATTTTTTTCTAATTCAGTTTTTGAATCATTAATTAGTTTTTGTAATTTATTCTTTAATTCAGTTAATTCATTATCTTGCTTATTATCTATAACATTATTTTTATGCTTTGTATCTTTACAGGCTCTTATTAATGGTATTGACCCTGTTACGACAATTGCTGCACTTGTAGCTGCCACCAATATTGAAAGTGATTTTTTAGCCATATTACTCCTAGTTATTTATATAAAAATGTCAAATTTAACTTAATTATAGCAAGGAAGGTTATTTTTTTTTTTTTGTAAACAACATCAAAAATACTGAAAAAATATCATTATTTATACAATAAATAAAAATTAACCCCAAATTTTGAGGTTAACCATTAAAATATATTAATTTATTTCTAAAGTATATTCTTTTTCTGTATCAAATGAACCATCACTTAAAACACAATATCAATGCAATGTATATACATCACTATTTTTTGTAACATAAATACCCTTGTTAGAACCTGA
>NZ_JHXS01000030.1 GCF_000687775.1 Mycoplasmopsis felifaucium ATCC 43428 | reverse complement strand
TTTGGTCTTGAAACAAGATGAGCAATCAAAGATGCATCAGACTTTATCGGTTACATTCTTCACAATGTTATTGTTCCATATAAAGAATTACAAGCAAAAATTGAAGCTAAAGCAGATAAAGATAACTACCAATCAGTTCTTAATGAAATTAACACAAACATTGAAGAAATCAAAACAGATATTAACAATGTAGTATTCAAAGAAGGTGAATACGAAATTAATCCTTATGCTCCAGGTGAAAAATACAATAAAGTTCCTACGTACATAAAGAAATTAGAAGAAACCAAGAAACACGAAGAAGCTATTGAACCTGTAGCAGCTGAAATCAAGAAATTAAGTGACAAAGTAGCTGAATTAGAAACTAAAGATAATAAAGCAGACTATGCAGCTGAAATTACTTGAATTAATGAACAAGTTAATACATTAAACACAGAACTTAACCAAGTAACAGACTTTTCAAAATTAGCTGAAATTACAACTAAAGCAACTAATACAATAACAGAACTTAATAATGGCCAAACATTACTTGAACAAATTATTAAAGATCACAAAGAAGCTTTATCTAAATTTGAAGCTTTAAAAACAGAAAGTAAAAAAGTAGCACCATTTGAACCATACTACGAACATTCTGTAAAAACAATTGAATTGTTAGTTCCTAAATCTGAAACTGAATTCAATAAATATCTTGGTAGCTTTACTGATGTATTAGAATTACATAAACAAATTAATGGAAAATCTGACTTTAAATTTGATGCTCAAATTTATGCAGTTCTTGAAATAACAGATAAATTTGTTAAAACTGTAATTCAAAGATACGTTGCAACATACTTCGGTTTAATGCTTCGTTTCGGTAATAATCTTAAAAATGAAGCACAAGTAAAAGAAAACTTAAATCTTATTTACCACGTCTTAAGTTCATTATATGATGTTTACGAAGGCGAATTATATATATCAAATGTAGATTACAATAAAATTTTAAGTGAATTCCAAAAAGACCTAATGAAAGTAATGATGGCAAATATGCCTATGCCACCTCGTCCATAATAAATAATAATTTAGTCCGGTATTCCGGACTTTTTTATATAAGGATGAGTGATTATATAAACTGTTTATTTTTATTTAGAACTCATTAATAAAACAAATATTAAAGCAAAATATGTCTCCTTATTTTCTATAAATATTATTAGTAATATAATTTAGCTATGTCAAATATTATAGAAATGAAAATTGAGATCTCTAAAGACTCAAATATTAAATATGAATATGACCGTGCTGACGGTCAAATTCACGTAGATCGTATATTAAGAGGTAATTTTAAATATCCATCAAATTATGGTTTTGTTCCGGTAGCATTAGACTGAGATGGTGATGAATTAGATGTTTTACTATACAGCCCAGAAACTTTCATTCCTGGCGTAGTATTAAACGCTCGTATCATTGGTGCAATGAAAATGAATGATTCAGGCGAAACAGATACTAAATTAATAGCAGTTCACGCTGACGACTATCGATTAGATCATATTAAAACAATTAACGATATTCCAGAACCATTCCTTAAAGATGTTGAAACATTCTTCAATAACTACAAAAACTGAAAGAAACCAGGATTAACACAAGTTTTAGGTTTTGAAGGCGAAGAATGAGCAAACGAAGAATTAAAAGAATGCATTGAATTAATGAGCAAATACGGCAAAATGCCAAAAAAAGAATTCGTTGCTAAAATGATGAAAGAACACCCAGAAAAATATACATTTTAATAAGTTGCCTTAGTAGGCAACTTTTTCTGCAACTTTTTCATAAAATGCTTAAAATAAGCTAAAAAAGATTATTTTGCTATATTATTTATAAGCTTTTAAGCCAATAAAGGAGTTTAAAATGTTCAAAAATAAATTACTTAAATCATTAGTTATCCCCGCAGTTCTACCATTTGTTATTATTTCTGCTAATTGCGAAAATAAAACCTCTACAAAACAAGAAAATAATTCAAACAAAGAACAAATCACTAGCACATCAAACCAAACTTCAGCTGATAATTCAACTAATAATCAAAAAATAGAAACAATTCAAAACCAAAATTCTTACGACTATAAAACATATACCTTACCATCTGTAAGAGATTGAACAAACATAAACAATGGTAAGTTAGTTTATGATAATAATTCAGATTATTCTTCAAAATACTACAGTTCTCTAAACGGTTTAAAAGGTGAAGAACTATTCAACGCAATTTTTAATAATCAAAAAAAATATGTAAACGGTATTAAATCATACGGTGACCTTTACAAAACTTATGAAACAGCATTTATAGATAGATATTTTGAAAAAGATGGAACTATTTTAGATATTTATTCAGAGGTAGAAAAAGGATCTGATCCATATGAATTCCCTGTTGGATATTACGAGGGAACCGGATCAAAAGGTTCATTGCGTGGCTATAAAGGAACAAAAGAAGGCTATATGTACAATCGTGAACATATGATTCCTCAATCTTGATTTAACAAAGTTTCCCCAACAAGAAATGACGCCCATTTTGTTTGGCCTTCAGACAAGCAAGTTAATAATGATAGAGGGAACGATCCACACTATTATGCTCCTACAGGAACTCAAAGTGCTAACGGAACAAAAGTTATAAAAGGCGCAGCGACAGAACCTATTGATTTATTTAAAGGGGACACAGCCAGAGCATACTTTTACTTCCAAGCTACACACCAAAATGCTCTAAGTAAAGGCGGAAATGTGCTATTCACAAATGCGTTTCCGTACTTCCAAAAGAAATATTTAGACTGCTATGAAGACTGATCTAAAAAAGACCCAGTAGACCTAGTTGAAGTAGATAGAAACAACGCCATAGCAAGAAACCAAGGTGGTTTAAGAAATCCTTTTATTGACTATCCTGAACTTGTTGAATTAATTTGAGGTAAAACTAATAAAACTTTTGTAAATAGAGGTGTCCTTGTTGACATAATAAAATAACGAAAAACATAATAAAACAGCCGTTTTGGCTGTTTTATTAAATACTGAATTTGTTTTCACCAACTTTAACTTCTACTCCTGTGTCAATTGAAATGTGTCTTACAATTACGCCTGAGTTTTCTAAAATACTTCTTGCAATAGCAGCGTCTTCAGTATCATGATACTTGTCATCTTCATAAATAACTGTATTTATACCAGCTTGCACAATTGTTTTAGCACAATTTGAACAAGGATATAGCGAAGTATAAATGGTTGATCCTTTTATTAAAGGTACATAAGTATTTAAAATCGCATTCATTTCTGCGTGTATAACATAAGGATACTTAGTGTGTGCTAAATCACCTTCTCTTTGTCAAGGAAACTCATCATTTCCTTTAGGCATACCGTTATATCCTAAAGATATAACTTTTTTATCTTCATTTATAATACAAGCTCCAACTTTAGTACTTGGATCTTTACTTCTTAAAGCCGAAACTTTGGCTAAGGCCATAAAATAGCCATCTCAATATAATGCATCTTTACTCATAGCTTAATTTTACATTTTTTTATATTTTTGAACCAATAAATAAGCTCTATACACAAAAAAGCTGAAAAATTGACTATAATTATCATAGTTAATTAAGGAGATCAATATGAAAGAAACACAAACACTATTATTCGGAATGCCTAACTCTGAGAAGTTAGCTGAAAAAATATCTAAAATTATTAAGTTACCATTAACAACTTTAAAAGTAACAAAATTTGCTGATGGTGAAATTATGCCAGTTAGTGACATAGCAGTTAGAGGGAAAGATGTATACGTTGTAGCAAGTACATCTAGACCAGTTAATGATAATTTAGTTGAATTATTATTATTTATCGATTCATTAAAAAGAGCAAGTGCTAAATCAATTACAGTAGCTTTAACATATTATGGTTATGCTCGTCAAGATAGAAAAGC
>NZ_JHXS01000029.1 GCF_000687775.1 Mycoplasmopsis felifaucium ATCC 43428 | reverse complement strand
TATATATATATATATATATATATATCGCTATCTAACGTTATTATACTCTTATGAAAAAATTTTCAAAATTAGGAAAAATTAATAAATTGCGAATATATACAGCCGTTTTATAGGTAAATATAAGATATTAATTTATAATATACACATAATAATTAAACGCAGGAGGTGTTATATGAAAAAAACAATTGATGATTTAAACTTAAAAGGCAAAAAAGTTTTAATCAGAGTAGATTTTAATGTTCCACTTAAAAATGGTGTTATTACATCAAACAAACGTATCGTTGATGTTTTACCAACTATTCAAAAAGTTATTAATGAACACGGAAAAGTAATTTTATTATCTCACTTAGGTAGAGTTAAAGAAGAAGCTGACTTAGCTAAAAATGACTTATTCCCAGTTTCAATTGAATTAGCTAGATTACTAAAAAGACCAGTTAAATTCGTTGACGCTACTAGAGGTAAAGAATTAGAAACAGCAATTGAAGAAATGAAAGAACAAGACGTTATTTTGATGCAAAATACACGTTATGAAGATTTAAACGATAAATCAGAAAGTAAAAATAATCCAGCTTTAGGTCAATACTGAGCGGGATTAGGTGATGTATTTATTAATGACGCTTTTGGTACAGCTCACAGAGCTCACGCTTCAAACGTTGGAATTGCAAGTAATATCGCTGAATCAGCAATTGGATATTTAATGCAAAAAGAAGTTGAATCATTAACAAAAGCTATTGATAATCCAGCTCATCCATATGTAGCTATTATTGGTGGTGCTAAAGTTAGCGACAAAATTAAAGTTTTAGAAAACTTAATTACTTTAGTGGATAAAATGCTTATTGGTGGAGCTATGGCTTACACATTTAAAAAAGCTAAAGGTTATGAAGTAGGTACTTCATTAGTTGAAGATGATTATTTAGCATTTGCAAGCGAATTTCTAGACAAATATGGCAATAAAGTTTTATTACCTGTAGATAACGCTTGTGCAACAGAATTTGCTGACGTTGAACCAACTTACTCAGGTTTAGACATTCCTAAAGATATGATGGGATTAGACATTGGCCCTAAAACAATCAGAAACTTCTCAAATGCTTTATTAGGTGCTAAAACAGTTGTATGAAACGGGCCTATGGGAGTTGCAGAATTTGAAAACTATTCAGCTGGTACATTAGCTATTGCTAAAGCTATCGCAAACCTTGGACCAGATACATATTCAATTGTTGGCGGTGGTGATAGTGTTGCTGCTGTTGAAAAATTAGGTATGGAATCTAAATTCTCACACGTTTCAACAGGTGGTGGTGCTTCGTTAGAATTATTACAAGGTTTAGAATTACCTGGTGTAGTTGCTATTCAAGAAAAATAAAACAATAATATAAATGCCCATAATTGGGCATTTTTTAAAAGGATATTATGAAAAAATTCTTAATAATTTCAGGATCAACAAAAAATGATTCATTGAATGAATATATTGGAAAAAAGATACAATCAGAGTTAAATTTAAAAGGATTTGAAACTAAATTAATTAATATAAATAATTTGGTGTTTGATCCTGTTTTAGAGCAAAATAATAAAAATATTGATTCAATTATTAACCAAGCACAACAAGATATTATGTGAGCTGATGAAATCGTTATAAATTATCCATTATGATGAGGTTATATGCCCGCTAAATTAAAAGGTTTTTTTGATAAAACCTTATTACCTGGATTCGCTTATATAGAAGATTATAAAAATAACAAAACAATTAAATTATTAGAAAATAAAAATCTTTCTATTATTTCAACATCAGGAGAATCAACAGAAGGCATTTATAAATCTATAAATGATTCTGATTTTCAAATCATCAAGGGTGCTTTATGTGATTTTACCGGTATGAAATTGAAATATGCTTGCAGAATGGGTTTGGTGTATAAAACTAATAAAGAACAAAAAGATGTTGAATTAAATAACTTTATTTCAAAAATAACGCAATAATAATTGCGTTTTTTGTTTAGTGCTATAAAACTGTGTTAAATAAAAAATATCAGGGTAGATATTTTTAATAAAGTTTATATTTCTAAATCATTTTAAACTTTTTTAATATTATTTTCAAATTCTAAACAAAATGATTCAAAGTCTAATTGATCTTTTAAAATGTTATCTGTTTGATATATTTCAAATAAAGTATCTAAATCTAGATTATTGTAAAAATGTTCTTTTATTTGACTAATCTCATTTTTATTATAAACACCTTTTTTGATAAGGAATAGAATATCATAAATATCTCTAAACTTAGACCTACCTAAGAACGCTATTAACTTTTTCCTTGCGAGTGGAACAAGGTTATACACATAATAACCATCAGAATAGTGGTAGCTCCCTGCAACTACTAAATCTCTTGCAGATGTTTCAATTTTTATAGGTTTATTTATTTCGCTATACAGAATGTAAATTTTAAACTTTGTGTTAGTATCAAATTTGATGTTTCAACTATAGTTTTTCTTTTTACAGTAATTTATTAAAGCATTTTTCAAATTTTCACACTTATGATTTTGAATAATATAATCCAAATCTATATCTTCGCTAAATCTATCCAAATCATAATCAAGCACTAAAGCAGTTCCACCTTTTAAAATATAATTATTTGGTATATGCTTTAATATATCTTTAATAATTTGCAAGTGATTATATTGTTCTTTTGTTATATCCATAATGATAAATATTCTTTACACTTAGAACAACTGCATTGTTCTAGATAACTTTTTAATACATTAACTTGCTTTTTAGAAAAATTAAAATCATTTAACATATCAAATTGATTAGTTTTGATAAATTTATGTCATAAGTCAAAAACTGCTCTAGGGTATGATGCGATATAGTGTCATTGTTCGTTTGAAAAAATTTTTATTTTTCTTTTTAAAATTCCTTTATAGCCAATTTTATTATTATAGGTAAATGTTTCTAAGATATCTGTAGGTTTAGTTGAATAAAATGCATTAGTAAAATGTCAATCGGCACAATTATTTTCATCATCAAATGAAAGATTTAACGATTGTCATCCAGAAAGATAATTTTTCTTATCTGTTTGAGGAATTAGTTTTTGGTAAATTTCCATAAACACCTCCTGATTTAAACATTTTATAATATTATATTGAGTTAATTTCTTGGGCTAATTTTTTAGCATATTCTCCAACAATAAGCGTGGTTTTGTTTGTTGAAATCATTAAACCTGAAACATATTTAAGTTTTTTAATTGATTCAAAATCTACCTTATTTTTGTCAAAAAATTCTATTTTAACACCTGATACAGAAGCTGATACTTCCTTAATATTTGATTTTGTACCTAGTAAATTAATTAATTCGGCAACATTCATATTAGTATCTAATTTTTGAATGTTTCCTTTTTTGGCATCTTTTATTTTTTTGTTTTTATTCTGTCAGTATATTCAGCAGAATCCTATTGTAAATATTGTTAAAATAACAATTAAAAATTTATCTTTTTTAGTCATATAAAAATTATATATAAAAAGTATAAAATATAATTTTAAACAAAAATATGATTAAAGAAATTTTGCATAAATTTTATTTTTATATTTAGCAAAATATTCAACTCTTTTTACGTAATATAAGTTTCGCCTAAAATGACCGTTTTTAACGCTTTTTAGTCAAAATTTGTTTTTACATAAAATTTTATAATCTATATTTTTAGCTTGATTAATTAATTTATTAAGAATAATATAATACACTTAATTATTCATTATAAAAGTGAGGTTCCAAAATTGAACCCCACTTTTATAATTTTTGCCCTAAAATATAAATATAAAAACCAAATAGAAAGGGCAATATAATTATAATGAAATTTAAAAGTTTAAACAATGTTTACTGTATCGAAACAACAGTAAAACACTCATACAATAGCCAAATAAAATATAGATCTAAACACATTCACGTTTACATTAATGATTCTGAAAAAGACTTAGAATACGCAAATCAAATATTTTATAGGAACAGATTAAAGGTTCATTTTAATCATATTTCTATAACTAAAGCAC
>NZ_JHXS01000028.1 GCF_000687775.1 Mycoplasmopsis felifaucium ATCC 43428 | reverse complement strand
GTATATTGCTTATATCTAAAATAAAACTATTATTTAAATTATTATTTAATTCATTTAATTGGCTTTTAGTTCTTTCAATAGCTTCAGCAATTTTATTTATTTCTTGAGTCTGTTGTTCATTTATTTCGTTAGAAATATTTAACTTACCAATAAGGCCATTAATTTCATCTAATAATTTTAATTTATTAGTTACAAAATTATAAAGTTGTTGACGTTCCTGACGGTCTACGGTTTCATATTCGCACTGCGTTAAAAATGCAATAGTTTCAGAATTTAACAAATCACTGTATGAGTTGAATCTTTTTCCTTCAACACTTAGCGAAAAATTCTGTGACATTCAAACGTCTCTATTAGAAAAGTCAGGGATGTAATTATTGTTTAAGCGATATTTTAACTCGTATAAAACTGCAAGCCTAAAATTTAAATAGCATTGTTCACCTAATATGTTTTTAGTTTCTTCTGCATCGCATTCATAAACTAAATAACTAACCCTTTGATTAAGAAATAAGTCACATGTTATTAAAATGTCATTAACTAACTTATTAAAAAAATCTATTTCAGTAATATTTGGGTTTATATCTAAAACTTTATTAGGTATATCCAAGCGTTCGCCATAATAATAGTTATTTTTAAAGTCTTCTAATGTTATATTAAACTGTTCTTTATTTAACACCTTTTGCCCTCCTTTGTTTTAATGTTTTAATTTTTATTTTTTGTCCTTGATAGCTAGAAACGTAAGAATTATCTAAAGTCCCAGCTATCTTATTGCGTCAAGCTGTTTTATGTCCTATATCTAACCCTTTTTTAATTGCATAATATGAGTTCCCTGTTATTGAACTTTTAAAAGATTGAACTAATGGGTCAATAAATTTAAAATTAGGTTTTTTAAGCATCCCCTCTTTAAATCCTTCTACCAGTTCATTACCTAAGTTATTCCATTTATTTTTATTTACATTTTTTATACTTTTAACAATATACTCTAGTGACTTAAATGTATAGTTAAAATTTGAAATAAAACGGGTGAATAAAGGCATTTTACTTTTTAGGCTATATTGACCAAAATTACGCAAAAACTTCCCCACTTCTCAACCTCAGGCGAAATTTTTAAGGTAATACTTTCCTGCACTTGGTGACTGTATTAAATTCATAATATGGCTATAACTTTTTTGGACTAATAAAACAGGTTTTTTGTTGTTTGTGGTTTCTGGTCTAAATGTTAATAACGCATTTACTACGCTAGTATTTCACGGGTTATAAGCTTTATAAATCTTTAGGCTATAAAGTCAGTGAGAATTTAAAGCTATATTTTTCTGTGCTTCTTCCACTGTTTTGGCAGTTCCTTTTATTACTCTTTTAGTTATATTTTTAACCTTCGAGTCTATTCAATTGTTTCAGGTATTCGACACCGCTTTTCAAGGTTTATCTGTAAGTTTTTGGACTAATTTGCGGGCTGCATATCTTGGCGAGAGTATTAACGTGCTAGCGACACGCACGTTATGCATTATTTTAGAGGCTTTAGCGAGGTTCTGGGATTGTTGTAATATATTTTTATTACCTATAAATTTGTTTGCCTCTAATAGCGTTTTATTCATTTGTTTAAAATTATCATTTATCTTTTTAAAAGCTAAATTATTAGCGGAGTAATTTGTGATAGTGTCATCTATATTATTAACTATGTTATTAACGCCATAATAATTTAGTTTATTCGCTTGTTGTTTAACTGTATCGGCAAGCGATTTATTAGATAATTTTAAATTATCGGCAAACCCTAAAACTTTATTACCTTTTACAAAATTGCTGACTCTTCTTAATCCTTTTAATACAAACGGGATTAAGTTCATACCTGCAGAAATTAAAAATTCATCTGCTTGAAAATCTCCATAGTTCTCAATTAAGTTTGCAATAGCATCTATTAAGGTATTAAGCCCCCAATCCACTAACATACCAACACCAGGAGCAACAACATTAACGGCTTCACTGATAAAACTTGCTCCAATAGATAAAACCAGCCTACTAATATTTAAAAACCAGCGACCAAGCGCTGGGAGTTTCCTTTTTGTCTTAGGTTTTTCGCTGGCCTTTAATGTATAAAAATCATTTTTTATGGATGACAGTAAAACCATAATTATTCTATTGTTTTGCTATTGCTTTAATGCATGAAGTATAAGCAACTCCGAACAAGTTCATAGCTTCATAATACATAGCTGTGTCATTTGTTGGGACTAATGTTGTAATGTTTGCGGCGTTTACGTTTACCATACTTGCGGCGGTGAAAGTTGTGGCAATAATTGCGTCAAATTCATTAAGGTATGGATTCGCAACAACTTTATAACCTCCAATAGTTGCGATTGCTCCTGCACCGTTTTGGGCTACTTGTTCGGCGTAGTTTCCAATAATTAAGTCAGATGCCAATTTATTGAATACTTCATCTTTAACAAAAATAATAATTTTAGATTTTTGGACTCTGCTAATTCCTTCGGTTATATTTTTTGTTTTCGATACTTCAATAGCTTGTTTAACTAATTCTTGTCAAATTTCTTTCCCTGTTTTAGTTGTATAGTTAAATACTACTTTTTGATTTGTTAGAGTTTTTACTTTTGTCTCGAATTCTGTTCAAGCTTCTGACTCTGTTAATTCTATAAAATCGCTTTGTGCTCTTTCTAATTTAATAGCTGCGGCATTTGGTAAGCCTAAAGCTTCATCAGCTGCTGAAAATCCAAGAGCTTGGAATTTTGGTTTGTTTCAGTTAAATGTAACTGGGTCTAATTTTGGTGCTTTAACTTCTGAAATTCCTACTTTTGTTTTTTCTTCAAAAGTTTGGCCGATATTTCTTAAAAATGTAACTGTAGACTTGTTTACGTCCATAACCGGCAAGTCTGTACCCAATAAACCAATTAATAATTCATTGGCTGCAATGTTTGAAATTTGTGCAAGTTCTGACTCTTTAAGCGATAAATTTGACTCGTTTGCTTTTTTAGCAAAAATTGCTTCAGTGTATTTACTCATTTTATTCTCCTGTTATAAAATTCTTCTGCTCCCAAATGTAAAACGTTCGACTCCTGTAGTTTGTTGTTCGTCTTTCGTTATTGTTTCAGGTTTTACAATTTCAGGGGTTTCATTATGTTTAGAGGCATATTTTTTTACTGATTCAGCCAAATTATTTAAATCAATCTCTTCTGCAGTAAGGTTTTCAAAAGTATAATCTGGCTTATAATTCAAGTTTTTCCATTCACTTATAAACGCGTTTTTAATTTGTGTAGTTATTTGTTCATTTGATGACTTCAAGGAGTTTAATAAATTAATTTGTTCGTTTATTGTATTGTTTTTTTCGTTTAGTTGTTCAGTAAGTGAATCGATTTCCTTCATTTTATTTTGAACTTTATTTTTTATATATGTCTCTAATTCTTCTTTAGTTTGGAAAAGTCCATAAAAACCGAGGTTTTTGGCGATAGCTTTCGAATCGGCTTCATCAGCTGTTCCAAGTTTTTCGCGTGCTTCTTCTTCGGTAATGCCAAAAGTTGAAGCTATTTTTTTATAAAATTCATTCATTTTATTCTCCGACTTTAAGGGCAACAGTTCCCATTGTTTTAAATGTAAATATTATTTATTATTAACTGGCAAGATTTAGCGGGGTCTGTTGTTTTCATTATTTTTATAATTTCAGAACTATTTGCGTCTTCTAGCTCTAAATATTTATTTAAAAATGCACCAGTTAAAACTAACTTACTAGAATTATTTAATTCTAAAGTTTTTAATGTGTTTCCAGTTATTCCAAAAATGTCAATAGCTGGCAAGGTTATAAAACTGCTTATTTTTTTATTATTTTCTTCATATGTTGAATAAATAACTGTCGCATAAAACAGTTTTAAAGTTATGTGTGTGCTATACATCTCTGCAGGTGTTTCAACTCTAACACGGGACATATGAGCCCCTATTTCTAAAGTTATAGAAGTATTTTCTAATTTCTTGCCTTGAGATTCCTCTATATTCGTGAAACTACTCAAATAATTTTGAATATTACCAGGGTTATTTTTTAATGTGTTTCATAAAATCTGTTCCGATGGTTTAACTCTTTTATTAAATTCATAAATTACCGGAGTTATTTCAATAGCTTTAATAGCATAATTATTTATGTTATTCTCACGAAAGTAATTTATAGCCTTCGCATAAATATATTCCTTAGTAATAACTTTATTTTTTAAACTTGAATATTCTGATATTCTCCCCTCTTTACCCTTTAAAGTTTCAAATTCTTCCGGGTTCATTCAGAACGTTTTACGTTGTGGAATTGTTCACTCTTGAGGAGTTTCAGGCATTATAAAATTAAAGTTATCACTATAAAAATAAGTTAAATATTTCTGATTATTTTCGTTTAGTTTATTTAAATCTGTATCGATATCAACAGGGTTAATAGTGCTTTTAATTCTATCGAGATAATAATTAATTTTAGAGTTTAAAATGTTTATTTTTTTGTTTTTTATTTCAAACTCGTAAAATTCGCTTTTTAAATAAATATCGTCATTAATATAATCAAAATAAAACGGTAATATATTTTTAT
>NZ_JHXS01000027.1 GCF_000687775.1 Mycoplasmopsis felifaucium ATCC 43428 | reverse complement strand
ATGCACACCGTTATATCAGAAGATTTATCCCAAAAGGCACATCTATGGATAAATTCACTCAAAGTGATATGGATATAATTCAAGAAAGAATTAATAAAATTGAAAGACACAATATCGCAGACTGAAATTATAAAAATTTCAAACCTTCACAGTTAGAGAAAATTTCAAACTCGTTCATTAATAAGTAAACGAAAATTCAGGTAATTTGTAAAATTCATTAAAAAATTCATCTTTTTTGCCTTATAAGGCAATCTTTTCTATTATTTTCTAATCAATAGTCTATTATTAAAATAGATTTTTATTATTTATCTTTTTAGGCGGAATCTCACTTTTGCATTTTATAGGATTTTTTATTATTGTTTTATTGCATATTTTTTATGTATATAATTGTTTTACTATGGAAAAAGAAATTAAGAAAGTTAGAAAATTAATTATTCCTGCTGCAGGTTGAGGAACTAGATTCTTACCTATGACTAAAATAATGCACAAGGAATTAACTCCAATTTTAGATACACCATTAATTAATTATTTAGTTGATGAAGCTGTAAATTCAGGAATTGAAGAAATCTATATTATTATCAGTGAAAGAAAAAAAGACATTTTAAGATTCTTTGATGTTAATGAAGCTTTGGAATCAGAATTGGAATCAAAAGGTAAAATTACATTATTGAATAAAGTAAGAAAAACAAACAGAATTCATTTAGTTAAGACTATCATTCAACAAAGTCAAAATGGTTTAGGGCACGCTTTAGCTTGTGCTAAAGATTATATTAATAATGAACCATTTGCAATAATTTTGGGTGATGACTTAATTAAATCTAATATACCTGCAACAAGACAATTGGTAGAATTCTACAATAAAACAGGCGTAAACATTTTAGGTGTTCAAAGTGTTGGAATGGATTATGTACATAAATATGGTATTGTTAAACCTTTAAATGAATCCGAAAGAAATGAAAAAGCATTTGAAATCGTTGGAGCAGTAGAAAAACCCAAACGTGAAGATGCACCAAGTGATAAAGCTATTTTAGGTAGATATATTTTTAATTCAGAAATATTAGATATATTAAGCAGAATTCCGTATGATGGAATGAATGAAATACAAGTTGTTGATGCATTTAATGAATTAATGAATAAATACAATCAAAAAATTTATGCTTTTGAATTTGAAGGAACAAGATACGACTTGGGTTCTATTGAAGGATTTGTTAAAGCTAATATTGATTATGCTTTAGAAAATGATGAAATTAAAGATAAAATAGCTAATTACATTAAAGAAAAAGTTAAAAATCTTTAAATACTAAAACTGGTTATCCAGTTTTTATTTTAACCTGTTTTACAGTCTTTTTAGGGTTGTACAATAAATTAAAAATGATTTTTACTTGTTTAAATATTCAATATCAGTTGCGTGTAATGACTTTTATAATTTTGTTGCGATAATAAATCTATTTGTTATAATATAAAAGCTAATTGAGTGGGGAAGTACTCAAGTTGGTGAAGAGGACACATTGCTAACGTGTTAGAGGTGGCAACACCTGCGGAGGTTCGAGCCCTCTCTTCCCCGCCATTTTTTTATTTCTTTTTTTAATTTTATAATTCATTATAATTTTTTAAGTTTTATTTAATAAATTAAATAAAAAAGGAGAAAAATGACTCTGAATGAAGCAAAAAAGTATACAGGCTTAACTAGTGAACAAGCTCACGAAAATATGCAAAAATACGGTGAAAATACTTTAGCTAAAAGAGCTAAAGTAAATCCTATATTAGCATACTTAAAGCAATTTGCAGATCCTATGGTTATCTTACTTTTAATAGCAGCTGCAATAAGTTTTGGGTTAGCTATTTATGAACACATTAAGCTAGGACAAGTTAATACAAGAGTTATTGTGGGATATGTTGAACCTTGCATTATTTTACTTGTAATACTATTAAATAGTTTAATTGGTGCATACCAAGAAGTAAAAAGCGATCAAGCAGTACGGGCTTTAGAAAATTCTTCTATATCTAATGTAACTGTTAAGAGGAATAATGAAGTTATTATTATTCCTGCTAATAAATTAGTTCCAGGAGACTTAGTTATTTTAGCTGCTGGCGACACAATTAACGCTGACGGTAGAATACTTGAAGCATCAAACTTTTATGTTGTTGAAGCTAGTTTAACTGGCGAAAGCAATCCGATTGAAAAGTTTGTAAATTGAGATAAACCTTTAGATTCAACTTTAGCAAATAACAATAATTATGTTTACTCTGGCACATATGTAACTAACGGTAAGGCAGTTTATATTGTTGAAGCTATTGGTGTTAATACTGAAATTGGAAAAATTAACTCATTAATTCAAAAACAAAAGAAAACAGAAACACCTTTACAAGCCAAGCTAAATAAATTAAGTAAATGATTTGGTTATGCTGGTGTTATCTTACTATTTGTTAGCTTTATTTTACAAATCTTGCTAAATAATTTAGACACAAAAATTTGAAATAATCCAGAGGTTTATACAGATTCACTTGTAACGGGTATTTCACTAGCTGTTGCGGCTATACCTGAAGGCTTAATAGCTTTTACTACCGTTATACTTTCAATTGGTGTAACTAAAATTAGTAAAGAGCACGGACTTGTTAAGAATCTATTAGCAGTTGAAACTCTAGGGTCAGCTTCAATTATTTGCACCGATAAAACAGGTACATTAACTGAAAATAAAATGACTGTAGTTGATGCTTATACAAACAATAAATTCCTAAAAAGCCTACAAAATAATGATAAAGATTTACTTGAATTAATTAAGGTTGCTTGCTATTGTAATGATGCATATATTACATTAGAAAATGATAAATTTAAAGAAATTGGCGACCCAACTGAAACTGGATTATTAAGATTCGGTTATGAGTACGATATTAAAAAAGAAACATTATTACAAAAACATAACATTATTGATTCACTTCCTTTTGATAGTGATAGAAAAATGATGTCTGTTTTAGTTGAATCTAATAACAACAAAAAAGTTATGTTAACTAAAGGTGCTCCTGACGTAATTATTAATAGATGTAATAACATAGATAAGGAAGCAATCTTAAAAATAAATGAAGACTGAGCTAAAAAATCCTATAGAGTTCTAGCTTTTGCTTCAAAAGTAGAAAACAAAAATAAAATTAACTTTGACGATGAAAAAGATTTAGAATTTGTTGGTCTGATTGCTATGATTGACCCTCCAAGAGCTAATGTTAAAGATAGTATTGCTGAGGCTCAAAGAGCTGGAATAAAAGTAGTTATGATTACTGGTGACCATTTAACCACAGCTAATTCAATTGCTACAAGTTTAGGGATTTTAGGTCCTGAAGATTTATCTGTTGAAGGCAGTGAATTAAAAAAATGAAGCGATGAAGAATTAGCTCAAAAAGTAACTAAAATAGCTGTTTATGCTCGTGTAAACCCTGAAGATAAACTTAGAATCGTTAAAGCTTGACAGTCACACGAAAAAGTTGTAGCAATGACAGGTGACGGAGTTAATGATGCTCCTGCCTTAAAAGCTAGCGATATAGGTTGTGCTATGGGAATTACTGGAACTGATGTTTCAAAACAGAGTTCTGACTTAATTTTAACTGACGATAACTTCAATACTATAGTTAAATCAGTCAAAAATGGTAGATTAGTTTTTGACAAAATTAAAACTGTAACAATGAACTTATTAGTAAGTTCTATTACAGAAGTATTAGTAATGCTTATTGGTATGGTTGCCTTTAATTTAGCTTTCAAAGAATATTATAAAAATACTGAATATGGTTTTTATATATTCAGTGCTTCACAATTACTATGAATTAACTTATTAACTCATGGACTGCCAGCAATTGCCTTAGGCTTAGTTGATTCAGGCAAAGATGTTATGGCTAGAAAACCTTATTTAAAGAAAGAAAGTCTTTTTGCTAGAGGCATGGGAATTGAACTACTTTGACAATCTTGTGTTGTGAGTTTAGTTTCGTTATTGTCATACGCTGGTGCAGTGTTATTTTGCATCAACAGTAGTGATAAAATGCTAATTGAAAATATTCCTTTAATTTCGTCTACTTGTGCCTTTATAACAATGGGATTAGCTACCTCTATAAATTCAATTAATTTAATGAGTGATAAATCTATTTTCACTTCAAGTATGAAGAAATATTGACCAGTATGATTAGCTGCTTTATTCTCGGCATTATCAGTAATATTTGCAGCATTCGTTCCGAAAGTTGCTCAAATGTTTAAAATGTTCCCTGGTATTACTTCGGTAAATTCTGGAATCTTCTTAGCTTGATCAGTTCCTCTAGCTTTAGTTTTAACTATTTGTGTAGAATTTAAAAAAGTTATTTTAAATTCTAAAAATAAGTTTAAAGCTGTTTTATAGATAAATAAAACAATACACAGACCTTAAAAGTCTGTGTCCCAGATTGTAATTTCAAAAGCTACAATCAAAATAAAGATATATCTTATTTACAAGGTATATCTTTTTTATATATTTTAAAAAACTTAAATAATAAAAAATCAAGATAGACATCTCAATTTTTATAATTAATCTATTAGCTTTTTAAAAAATTTGTTTCTATTAGCGTTGCTTGCGTGTCCTCGTTTTTGTCATCCGTATAAATTTTCATTTTCTGGTATTTCATTTCACGGGTTTTCTTGACTAAGTTTTGTGTAAACATCAATAGCAGATAAATAACCTAAAATCTCTCTAGGTCTATTATTAATTATGTTTTGTACATACAAAA
>NZ_JHXS01000026.1 GCF_000687775.1 Mycoplasmopsis felifaucium ATCC 43428 | reverse complement strand
ATCTTTTCTATTGCTTTCTAAACAATAGTCTATTATTAAAATAGATTTTTATTATTTATCGTTTTAGGCGGAACCTCACTTTTGCATTTTATAAAATTTTTAGTAGTTTAATGACTGCAGGAATTATCCTGTAAATCTAATATAATATATTTATTATAATTATGTATTATATTATTGATAAAAAGAGAGCTTATGAAATCAAATAAATTATCAAGATGATGAAGGGATTCAAAAATCAGAGCTTTTTTCAAAAAGCTTTGGGGATTAAGAAAAACCGGAACAAAAATAAAATATATCTTTATAACCTATGTTGTAGTTATTTTAGTATGTACCTTATTTTTAAATAGTTCCATTTCACATAATCCGGATTATGTAAATGCAATTGGATATAAAAAAATAACATTTGCTGATGCCTTTTTTACTGTTTGTAGTGCCTTTAGTGATACTGGTTTAGTTACACAACAAACATATATAGCTTGAAATACGTTTGGGCAAGCGGTTATCGCATTCTGTATACTTATAGGCGGTTTAGGAATTTTTGCTTTAAAAATATTCCTTATTAACATAATCTTTTTAGGCGGGCGTACATCAATGAGTGATGTAGAGCTCGTATCTCACGAAAGAGGGAATAGCGACTTCTTTAAAACTAAAAGAATGATTGTTGACTCTATTATCTTTTTACTAATAGTGCTGATTTTAGCTTCTATTGGCTTATCGTTCTATTTCTATTTTGTTTCACCAAGCACGGCTAAAAATTCATCTTATTATGTTTTAGATAGTGTTTCGGGGACACAAATTATAAATGACTATATTAGCCCACATAAAAACCTTTCATTAAGCATTAGATATGGAATTTTCCATTCAATAAGTGCTTTAAATAATGCTGGCTTTGATATTATTGGAAATAATTCATTGCTGCCATTTTATTCCAATTATTCATTGCACATTATTTTCATAATCTTATTTGTTATCGGCGGTATTGGATATCCTGTTATTCATGACTTCTTTAATTTTATTAGAGTTAAATCTAAAAATAAGAAAGCTTATTATTCTTGAAGTTTATTTTCAAAAATTTCCGTATCAACCTATTTCATAACCACATTATTTGGGTTCTTATTCATTTTAAGTTTTGAACTTGCCGCTAAGCAAAACGCATTTTTGAACACAAATTTAAGCCCCGATTTATATGGCAGTAAGTCAGACAGAATTTGAGCATTATTTTTTACAACCTTATCAACTAGAAGTGCTGGATTCTCATTATTTAATTTATACGACTTATCTCAACCATCTATATGAGTTTTAACATTATTAATGTTCATAGGTGCAGCACCAGCCTCTACTGGTGGTGGTATACGTACAACTACTACTGGAATCCTATTTTTAAGTATTTTTAGTAAAATTTTCAACCGCCCTAATGTTAGAGCATTCAAACGTAGAATTGATGATGATACAGTAAAAATGAGTGCAATTGTTGCTACTATTAGTATCTTTATTGTACTATTAGTAAGTTTTATTTGTATGTCAAGTTTAAGTACATTTGGTGGTCAAATAGGAACTGCAGAATTTGGATCAACTCACATAATTTTTGAAGTGGTTTCTGCATTTGGTACTACCGGATTAACCTCTGGTGTAACATCTAAATTAAATGTTGTTTCACTTCTTGCTCTTTGTGCAATTATGTTTATAGGACAATTTGGCATAAGTAGTAGTGTCTTAATTTGAAATAACAAGAAAAACTCTTCGTATAAATATGAATATATTACTGAAGCAGTTGCAATCGGATAGGAGTTTTTATTTATGAATTCAACCATAAAAGAAGAAAAGTTAAATAAATTTGCTAGTTATTCACGAAAGAAAGCAATTTTATACTCAGTAACATTTTTAAGTTTAGTTTTAATACTATTTATAATTACTGCCTCAATAGTTTTTTTAGTTAGATGAAAATGAAACACTTTGGTAATGTCTTTTGTTATTTCTGTGGCTGTTTTATTGGCATTTTGGGCAGTTTTTCTAGGGCCTTTGCTTGAAATGCTGAATTTATCATTTATTCTCATGAGAGGCTTAAATGGTGATGAAAACGCTTGAAAAAGTAAACAACCTTATTCATGACTTTTAAAATTTGAAGTAAATGTTGCTATTTACTCCTTCAATATGATTAATAAAAAAGAATTACGTTTTAATAAAGAAGAAAGACAAGAATTATTTTTTATGTTTTCTAGATTTTCAGATGATTCATCTGCCACCTATTCTGAAATTGCTAAAACTCAGGCAGATATAAGAGAAAAGATAGAAGAATTAGAGAAAAAGATTGAAAAAAATAATAATCTATCTACTTCAAAAGATCTTAAATGCAATCAATTTAATGACGAAAACAACAAGGATAAATAATGTTCAATAAAACTTATACAAAGGATAATTATTTAATTAATTTTACAGTTTGAATCAATAATTTCGCTACTCTTAGAAAAAGTTATAAAGAACAAGTGAAATATATTTTGGTTGATACTAATTTTATTTCAAAAGAATATGATTTAACGTCTAATTTAAACGAGGTGCAAAACATTTATAACGAAATATGTATTAAAGCTAATGCTGACGAAATTTACTTTAAAACAGCTGATTTAGATAAATATAATGATAATTCTTCTAATTTAATTACTCAAATTAAACTAATTTTAAAAGCTTCAAAAAACAAAAAAATAAAAGTTGTTTTTCCAAATATAAATTCAATTGATAAGCTTTTAAAAATGATAGAAATTCTTAAAAAAGCACATGATTTAGTAATTGCTGAAGATAATTATAAAGACGTAAAATATCCAAAAATTGGAGTTATTATTTCAAATTTCTATGGTACTTTAATGTGTCCAAAAATTTCTAATTATGTTGATGCTATCTTTTTAAATACTGATTTATTTTACTATGTATATTTTGATTGAACTCCGGCAATAGTTGATTGTTTAAAATTTACCACTATAGCATCTCAATACAATAAACAAAGCCAAAAAGAGTTATTTGTTTATGGAAAACTTTTAAACAGCTCTAGATACTTACCAATTTTAATTGGTGCAGGGTTTTCAAATATTATTTTACCTGTAAGTAAAATAGAATCATACGCAAAAATAACCGAAGGTTTTAATTTATCTGAATGTATTAACTTTGTAAATAATATTCGCCAATCTTGTGAGACTTGAGAAAATGTTGAAACAAAAATAGATTTATTTTATGAATAATCTAATGAGCAACTTTGCTCATTTTTATTTATTTACTGAAATTTTTGCCATTTATTAACTGGTGTAATTATCTCTTAGTTCATAAGAATTATAATTATTATGATTAATTAAAATTTATTAAGGAGACTAATGAAAAAAACAAAGTTAATATTGATTGGAACAATTGCTTCAGCTGCAATTCCATTTGTTTCAGTTGTTTCTGCTTCTTGTGAAAAAACGACTGAAAAACAAAAAGGAGCTGAAAACGCAACTACAAACCAAAACAATACATCTAAACCTGCCGATACTTCAAGTACACCAGTTGATTCTGCGAAATCACAAGCTGTTAACTTGTTGAACGAAAAAATTGACGCTTTGCCAATGGATGAATATCAAGTTAAAGATAAAGAAAATACCTTACCATCTGATGTTACTTTAGAAAAACTTACACAACAAACACCTAGCGAAGATGGCGTTGAACGTATAGTACAAATTAAAGATCAGAATAACCAAAAAGGTACGCTTGTTATTTCATTCAAATTAAGAGACAAAAACGGCAATGAATCGGGCGAAAAAGACATTTTTGTAACCAATTTATTAAAAGCTGCCCTTTATTCGGTTGAGCAATTAAATGAAATGGTTGCAAGAATGGATTCAGATACTATTTATCTGCCTAAGAAATATGAATCATTACCATCAGAATATGATTTTACAGAAGCTTCAATTAGCTACAAACTTGGTCAATTAAAAGCCGAAAGTGGTAAATTATTTGTTGAAGTAAAACTAGTTGAATCAAATGATTCTGCTGGAAATGCAAAAATTACTGTTAAATTAATAGATAAAACTAACGGAAAAACAAAATCAACTGAAGCTAAAGAATTAACTATAAGTGGTTTTAAAGCTTCTAATCCTGCCCAAGATTATGTTGAAACTGTTAATTTAGAAATTCCTAATATTTCTGAAAAAACAATAGATAGCATACAAAATGCTGACATACAAGTTGTGGGGGGGATTAAAGAAGGTTATGAGCTAATTATTACTCAAACTCAGATCAAAGGCAGTGAGCTTTCAATTTATTTCAAAATAAAAGAAAAAGCTTCAAACCTTGAATCTTCTTCAAAATTAGTAAAATTATCCGGTTTTAAAGCGTCAGAAGGAAAACAATACTTAAATTCATTAGTACATAGACTTTCTGAAGAAAAAACTTTATTTGTAATTGATGAAACCAAGAAAGCTGAGCTTAAACAGGCGTTTGATATCAATATCAAAAGTAATAAAAGTTATGTAAAAATTGAAAATGGTATTTTCAAAAATGACAAAAAATGAGGCAAAACAATTACAGGTATTTCAGTTAATAGCCAAATAACTAGTTTAAATACTCACGGTAGAGGTGCTCAACTCGGTTGAACTGTTCCAAAATCAGGTTCTAACAAGGGTATTTATGTTACAAAAAATAGTGATGTATATACATTGCATTGATATTGTGTTTTAAGTGATGGTTCATTTGATACAGAAAAAGAATATACTTTAGAAATAAATTAATATATTTTAATGGTTAACCTCAAAATTTGGGGTTAATTTTTATTTATTGTATAAATAATGATATTTTTTCAGTATTTTTGATGTTGTTTACAAAAAAAAAAAA
>NZ_JHXS01000025.1 GCF_000687775.1 Mycoplasmopsis felifaucium ATCC 43428 | reverse complement strand
CCCCCGTTTATATTTAGTAGTTTAGAGAATAAGAAAGGATAAAAATGAATATTAAAAAAATATTAGATATGAAAGCCTTAACAAAAGAGTACGACGCTTATAAACGTAATGAGTTAAAGAGTAACAAAGTGTATACTGGTTTCGAAAATTATGACCAAACAGTCAAATATATGAAAAAAGGGCAAATTTCTTATTTGTGTGCACGTCCAAGCGTTGGAAAAACAACATTAAGCATAAATGTATTAAGTAATATTTTGCCCCAATTATCTAAAGGCGAGTGTGCTGTGTTTTTCTCTTTAGATGTTACTAATTTGGAAATATATGAAAAATTATTAATTTTAGAAGAAGCGAAAAACCCATTAGCCACTCCGGAAGAATTAAAGGAACATATTGAAAATTACCCTCTTTATGTTGTTGATTCTCAAGGTTTGCCAAAAATTACACCTTCGTGAATTGAGAACACTTTAAAAGAAATTACTACAAATTCAAAATATAAAAATGTAAGAGTTGTATTTATTGACTATTTTCAAACTATTACAAGTGATGAAATTTTTTCAATAGAATCGGAAAGACTGGCGAGCGTTTCAAGGTCTTTAAAACAAATAGCAAGAACAAACGACTCACATTTCTTTGTCATAGCACAATTAAATAGAACCGCTGACGCTAAAGGGAAGGGCTCTTATTCATTTAGTGACATAAAAGGAACCGGAGCAGTTGAGCAAGACGCTGACATAATTACAGTATTGTCTAATTCAAATAAGGTAACTATTTTAGATGGTACTGTATCAATGAACTGGAAAATTTTAAAAAACCGTAATGGCGGACTTGGTGACTTTGATCTTATTTTTAACCCAGAACTCCAAAAATTTACGGAACCTCTTAAATAGCTCTTTAAAAGAAAAAAGAACCAAAAAAGAAAATTAATAAGTGGTTTAGTAATCCATATTAATGTATGTGTTAGTGTATATATAATAATCTTAAAAGATTATTTATTATATATACACACTAACACACATACATACATTAATATATATAGGATATTACATATTAAACATAGACACTTATTAAAAAGAAATTAAAAAATAAATAGTAAAAAAATTAAAGCATTATTTAAGAAGTTCATAATAGGATTAACAGCAGAAATAGAGTCACAAAATTTATCTAAAGAAGAATCGAAGAACTTAATAATAGCTTTAATTGAATATTGAAAATTAAAGGATAAAAATGAATATTAAAAATAATTTAAAAACTTGTGTAATATGTAAAAAAGAAATTGCACATAATCAAAATGGAATTTTTTGAAATTGTAAATGAGTTTGTTCTTATGAATGTTTAGACATATTGCAAGGATATGCACAAGAGTTTAAAATAACAACACTAAAAAGCATATTAAAAGGTTTATATTAATGAGTAAATTAATAACCTTGTTATATGTTGGATTAAAGTGAGAACAAGATTTATTTTATGAGATGTTAAAGAAAAAAACAGATAAATGCTTACAGTGTAATACAGTATTAGGAGCATTTGAGCAATATTTTTTAAAGTTTGTGCAAGCGAATAATGAAGAATTACCAGAATGTAATACTGATGTAACTTGTAAGTGATTCTTGTGCGAAAAATGTTTCAATAGTGAATTTTGAAATAAACATTTAGAAAATTCACTAAAAAGATTAAAACAAAAACAAGAGTCTTATATAGCTCAGATAATGAATAAGAATCAGAAGAAGGATGATTAATAAATGATGTTCTCTGAAGAAAAACTAAAAGAAATATTACACTATACAGATAACGAAAATAATCCGGCTTATGACGCTTATAAATCTAATGCATTTTTTAGAATTTATTCAGGTGCTAAAGGCGTTTCCAAATCATTCGGGCGAATGGTTGAAACAATTTATAGAATTGTAAACGAAAAAAATTTCTGCAGTGTTTGATGTCGTAACCAGTACAACCACATTAAAACAACATTAAGACCAATGGTCGAGAAAGTTCTAAATTTTCTGGCCGAAGAACATAATTTAGATTTTAGGGAATACTTTTATATAACTAATGAAGCATGCTATTGAAATTATGACGATGGTGGGAAAGGTAGAGCTATATACTTCCAAAACTGAGAGAAAATTCAAGCGTTTCAAGGTCTAACGTTACAAAATCCTCTTTTTAGATTTGGCGAGCTTGTTATTGATGAACCTTTAGAAGATACTGCAGACACTAATAAATTACCACATGAATTAATAGAGTTATACGAAAAACAACACGAAAAACTCCCCTTATTAATTCAGAACACTGTACTGCGTGAAAATGCTCCGGAAGGTTTTCAGGTTAATGTAAGTTTTTTATATAACATTTTTACATTTGATCATTTCTTAATTACTGATTACCACAATAAAGTTATTCCAATTTTAAAAGAAGACGGAAATACTAACGATAATATTTTAAATGAGTTAATAACACAAACATATTTGCAAAATTATGACCCTGATTTTCAAAACGGTTTAGGTTTAGTTGTTACAATGTTTTCAAAGTATTTTGTACCTAGCGAACAACTTGGAACAATTCAAAAAAAGAACTTGGAACTCTTAAAAGAGCAGAATTATAGACTATGAGTTATTACTGTCGCAGGTTTCGGCCAGATATACAACAATAAAAACCATAATTATTTTTTAAAAAGTGTTTTATTTGATGAATCTGGAGAATTAAAAAAAGGCGTAATTCAAAATATAAACATAGCTAAATTTAAAACATTATTAAAAAATGGTGAAGTTATTGGAGTGTATGCTGGTTTTGATGTAGGCATTCATGATAACGCCAGTTTAGTTTTAACAGCTTTATTAGGCAATGGCAAAATAATAATACTTAAAACATTTGAAGACATTAAAGAATTATTTAAAACAAAGAAAAACATAAATTTAGAAATGTGCAAGGCTGTTATTAAAGAAATTAAAAAAATAAATTCCTTAATAGAAGAATTTACACCGTACAACTATGTAAATGAGAATTTTCTTTATGGTAAAACATCGCTGATATTCTGTGACAGCAATGCAATCATTGAACAAATTAATTTATTAATTGAAGAGAACGGATTAAATTCCACGGCTTTAACAGCCGTGCGGAAACCTTCGCAAAGATTCGGAATAATTGACAGACAATTTTGGGAAAAATGAATATTTGAGAACAAATTAATTTATTTTATGCCTGGAACTCATTCATTAATAAAAAACTTAGCTAAACAAGTAATTCCAGCCGGCGAAGAAAAACGAGACGAGGAAATTAATCACGAAATTTATGACCTAATAAACGCATTTGAAATGTCTAACTCTATAGCGTTTAAATATCAATATAAATTATTATCTGAAGAGGTGAATAATGGAAATAACTAAAGCATTAAAAACTATAAAAATAAATAACTTTTTAGATAAACCTGCAGAAACAACACAAAACATTCCAATTAATTCTAAACTACAATTTTTTAAATACGGCTCACAAAATACTATTAATACATTATGGAGCAAATTACCAAAATTATATAATGGCAGTGAATTAGTAAATTATTTTAATAATGCGAGTGTTTTGCTAGCTTTGCAAAATTTGGAAAGTCTTTTATATCGTGATGGAGTTGCAGCATTAAAAGAGAATTTTTTAGTGGGAGAAGTATTAGACTATTCAACTATTAGCGATGTTGTTTTATATCTTAAAACTAAAATAATTTTTAATAGTAAAAAAGCAATTTTATGAGTCGAAGAAACTTGAGAATATGATGAAAATAATCAGCTTCAATTTAGTTATAAAGTTTTTGACAAAACACCAAACTCAAAACTAACTAATAATGAAGTAATGCATATACTTTTTAACAGGTTCGGTTATCAACCTAAAAAGAATAATATAATTCCATACCAAATATTTAAAAATACGTATAACGAGTATGGAGATTTAGAGCTTGTTAATAATGAATTGTTTAATATTTTAGATACTGACTTGACTATATATGCTAAAGACGGGTTATTGTCGGCTCCTTGGTTCTTTGTATCTGCTCATGGAAGCATGCAGGATAATTTAAAAAAAGGTGTTGCAGATATAACAGAGAGATTCATAAAAGTTAATCCGCAAGTTAGTTTATACGATTCTCAACCATTGCAATTATTACAAGGCCAAAGCCAAGCCCCTTTATTAGTTCAAAAAATTGACAAAACTATTTCATTAATTAAAAAATTCGGCTTTATGAAAAACGACTCGAGCGATTTCGGGACTAAAAATATGCACAATGTAGAAGCTGAACAAATAAACAGCGATTTTGAAGACCACATCGAGCAAAAAGCAAACCTTAGAGAGATTCAGCTCCTTAACTATTTCGAACGTTTCTGGCAAGAGTTAAATATTTCTAAAATAGTTATAACCGGCAGCACTGAATGACTTAAACAACAAGCACAAACAGCTCTAACAAATCAGAATGGTGTTTTATTAAATAGGAATGTTTTAAATTCAGAACCTGAAGAGGTAAATAATAATGGAAATAACTAAAATTACTGAAGTTGCTGGCCCTAGAGTAATCCAAGAGTTTGAAATTCTATCGGTAGACATTGACAAAATTTCACTTTTAGAAAATTCTTTCAATTTAATAAATTATAATCCTGAAAAATTAAAGAAAATTACAGCAGTCTTATCAGATACCAATAGCAACATTTTAATCGAGTCAGATAAAAACTACGTAGACTGTAAAAGCAGCATTGTTTTTAATGAAATGCTTCAATTAGATAAAAACTGTATACACTTTTTAAAAAATAAAAATAAGTGAAATGTATTGGATAATATTAGTATTACATACTCCACAACAGTGCCATTCGAGCAGATGTGCGTGGGAGTTATTCAACCATTAGAATTATTTATCGAACAGAAAAATATAACTATAAAACTTAATGAAGATATTAACACCATAAAACTTAAATATGATTTTAGCGGCTATATATCTGAAAGTTATAGGGTTATAAATGATAAAGTTGAAAATTATGAACTTAATGACTTAAAAAAAATTAATTTATTAATGAACCCGATAACATTAGAAAATAATAAGCAAGTTTATTTTTCGCCTTCGTTAGACTTCTTTAAAAATATTAATTTAAATAAATTGAATTATTCAAATACCGGAGTTATTCAATTGGATGAAAATAATAACACTGCTGAACAAATAACCCTAAGAAAACTAAAACAAATAATTAAAAACTACAAGATTATAATAAGCAAGTTCAGGGGTTTAACAAGCACAGAAAAAGAAGAATTTAATAAAAATGTTTGGAATGATACCAATGCTGAAGATTATTTAAATTATGAATTTAATTTATTGACTAACTTTTCAACTTCTTTAAATATTGCAAAAACTTTAATCCAAATGTGCAGCGGTTTTTTAAAATCTCGTTTTAATGTTGACGGCGGTTATACTAATAAC
>NZ_JHXS01000024.1 GCF_000687775.1 Mycoplasmopsis felifaucium ATCC 43428 | reverse complement strand
ACGAAAATATTTTGTATGTACAAAACATAATTAATAATAGACCTAGAGAGATTTTAGGTTATTTATCTGCTATTGATGTTTACACAAAACTTAGTCAAGAAAACCCGTGAAATGAAATACCAGAAAATGAAAATTTATACGGATGACAAAAACGAGGACACGCAAGCAACGCTAATAGAAACAAATTTTTTAAAAAGCTAATAGATTAATTATAAAAATTGAGATGTCTATCTTGATTTTTTATTATTTAAGTTTTTTAAAATATATAAAAAAGATATACCTTGTAAATAAGATATATCTTTATTTTGATTGTAGCTTTTGAAATTACAATCTGGGAGTGGGGTTCAATTTTGGAACCTCACTTTTATAATGAATATATTTTTTTAAATTTTTGTTAACGCTTAATAATATAATAAAAATACATATATCAATAAAGCGAGGCAATAATGAAAAAGATTCTTAAAAAACTTAAATTTCCACTATTAGGTGGTTTATCAATAGCAATCCTCCCTGCCGTGGCTTCAAGCTGTAATAAAACCGATAACAATCAGACTGTGAACAATACTACAACTTCTGCAGAAAATAATAATACTGCCGAAAATTCGACAGTTAATAATGCATCCGGGAATAGCACCGAAAATTCAGCAGAATCAAAACAAGAAGAAAATAAAACTACTGCCCCAATTGAAGCAAATAAAACCGAAGTAGAAAATAAAAATCCCGAAACAACTGAAGAACCTGCTCAACCTAATTTAAGCAATCCTATGGATATTTTTGAACACATCAAGAAAATGCAAGAACAACAGATTAAAAAACATAATTACAATATGGATGTCTCTAAATTTACTCAAGTTGATAGAAATACCATCTATAAAGAATTATTTGACAGAACTCTTGCTATAAAATTTGGAACTGATTTAGATCCAAATAAAACAAATTCAAGTACATCATCATTTTTAGCTTCTTCGGCGGGTACAACTTGATTATTAGATTATCATAAGTATAATGAAAATAAATATAAGTTATTCTTTGCAACTAATTTACATGTTGCTTCATTACTTTCAAATACTAATGAATTTGAATCATTAAACTATAAAGACCCAAGAGGTTACAAAACCATAGGTATTTCTTTTGGAAAAGCAGATACTTTTACAGGCGATACTTTTGAAATTAAACCTAACGGAACAACAACTAATCATCAGACGAAATGAATAGCTAATCAAGAAGAATTCAAAAATGCTTCATATTCAGATAATGGAGCTTTTAACACTGAAGTTGTTGCCAAAACAGCTATTTCAAACCCTAAATTGGTTTTCGCTGGATTTGATTTTATAGATCGTTCTTATCTAAATGAATTCCAAGAAGACCTTAAAAAACAAGTACAAGATGAGTTTAATAACTTAAGTCAAGATGATCAAAACGATAAAGATTCAAAATATTGAATTTATAACCATTATTTAAAAACCAAAGAATTTATTCCTTTATACACAGATTTTGCTGTGTTTGAAGTTGATGTCGATTTAAGCTTATTAAACAATAATTATGCTCAATGATTTAAGGATGCCATCAATGGCTTAAATAGATATTTAACTCGCTTGCAAAATACACCAATATTACCTAACCAAAATAAAGATGAATCGAGTTATATGCAAACTGTTGATTATACTTCAGCTTATAATAACAATGACAATCAAAACCTTCAAAGTTCCAAATATACCTATGTTTTAGGCTATCCTGGAACCAGCACATCTGGAATGTCTGTGCTTGACTATAATAATCCAGCAGAAAGATATGATGCAAACATAACAACTTATAATCAATCTCCAAGTAATGATAAAGCATTTAATTTACCAATTGGTAGATATAATGAAAAAATTAGTTTTAACCAATTAAACCCTTACACAAGCGTTTTTGGTCGTGTTTTAGGTGATCACTATGGTTATGTATTTCAAAATAATTTTTCATCATTAACATATGGTTCGTCAGGTTCACTAGTTTATAACGAATTTGGTCAAATGGTCGGAATTCATAGCTTAGTTGATGCAAACGCTTCGCTTGGCGATTTAACTAGAAATGCATACTTTACACCATTCTTACTTTCAAATGATGCTCATTTATCAAATAATAAGGTTATCAAGGCTTATAACTTAATTGATGGCACTGACAAGACTAAATATCCAGCTCAAACACATTCATATAGAGAAAATTTAAAAGTTTTATATTCAAATGGATTTGACGATAATAGTTTTACTACAGCATTATTCGCTAATGGATTCAAATAGTTTGCATTGTTAAATTGATTAAACTTAATTAGTTATATCATTAAGATTGAATAATTTCTTTAATTTCATTTATAGTTTTTTGAAGATCATCTGCTAATATTTTATAATCATATAAATTATCAAACTCAAAAATCATTTTATATATTGCACCATCACCAAGATCGGTAATATAATACGAACGCAGACTTGCCAATATATCTAATCATGTTTTAATGTTATTATCTTTGAAATAATCTTTTAATTTATCATTTTGTTTATTTTCTTCATAAATTTTAACAAGATCATTATAGTTTTGGTCACTCTCATTTATTCAACCAATTGCAAGGTCATAAAATTTATCTGTAGCTTCTGATATCTTAACAACATCAACATTTATTCATTTGTATAATATTTCAATAGCTTCATTGATTAGAGGATAACTTTCAGGTGAATTTCAGTTATCATTAATTTCATTAAATAGATAACTAAATTGCTTTCTGTATTCTGATACCATATTGTAAACATCTGGATAATGTTGCTTATATTTATCAAATATATTTACGAGACTAAATAGACCGTGTTTTATACCGCGTATTGTAATATTTTTATTTTCTTGATTTTCGTAAAACTTATCATCATTAAATAAGAAAACATTATATGTTTGTTTTATTACTTTAGCTAATTCAATTTGAAGCGTGTATAAATTAGATATAAATTTTTTATATTTATCAAATAAATCGTTTATATTATACTTTAGCATTAGATATCTATTTAAATCACCAGAAGGGAGTTTTTGCAAGGCTTCATAGCTAAACGCTTCATTTTTATTTTTATCTCTATAGTAATTAATTCATCTTCCAAAAGGTAATTCTCAAAATCCAAATCCACCAAAATGATCTTTTAATTTAGTCACATATCCATTAAAATGACTTGAAACGTCAACAATAACTTTTTTAAATTCAATAGTTTTTGCATCAAAACTATCGTTTATAACCTCATACTCTTCATTTGTAGTAGGATTTGATTCAATAATTTCATTAAAGTTAGGTAAAAATTCTTTTATTTGTTCACTAAATAATGGATTATTTTCAGTTCATAGTGTTCACTCTGGTATAAATGTTTGTTTAATTTCATTAAGACGACGTTTTAGAAAATCGTAATAGATGTTTTCTTTTAATTCTTTTATAAAACTAATAGATTTTTCATAAAAATTATTTTTGAAATATTCAAAATCTTTAAGTGCTGAATTAATTTTTATTTTCCGAATTTCTAAGTTCGGTTCTATCCTAGAAGGTTCATCAATAGTTTCTGCAAAAATCTTCGGAAGTGATTCATAGTCGTATCCACCATCTAAGAATTCTTCATATAATCCATAATTATCATCATAAAAATAGTTATAAATATCTTTATAATAATCATCCCAAACATTAAATAGTGTTTTTAAAATATTTCACTCTCTAGGGTACATTTTAGTATCATAAAAACGATCAAAATTTTCGATGTTTTCAGCTGTTTTTCTAATCAATTCATTAAATTCAGCTACATAATTTTCATATAAAGTTTTAATCTCATTTAATTCTTTTTCTAATTCTGCAATTTTTTGCATTGATAAAGTAATTGCATTATTAATTTCTTCGGTAGTTAATGTACTATTATCAGAAGCATTTTTAATTTCATCAGCTTTATTTTTTATCAATTCGCTAGAAGAAGTAATTTTATCCATAAAATTATTTACAAATAAGTTTTTTAAGTATGGATCATCAGGTCTTGATTCTGCAAAAACGGCCGATTCTTTCTTAACATTATTAAAAGTTTCAAGTTGTTTGTTAAAAAATGCAACTTTTTTATTAAGTCGTTCTTGTGGAGTTGTATTGCCTTCAACTTCTTTAATTATATTTTGAAGTTCATTTATTTTTTGATCAATATCAGATATAGAAGGATGTTGCATAGATTCTGATTCATCAATAAAATGTTTTAAATTGTTTAACAAATCTTGCTGAGTAGATGTTTCTTTTTCTTCTTCATAAAGTTATTTAGCTTCATTTATTAAATTTTGTAAATTTGTTTGTGCTTCATTATACCCACTATTTAACTCTCTATATTTTTCTGAATAGTCTTCATATGCTTGTGAAGCAAGATCAAATTTATCCATAATTAACGAATAATTATTATTCATATCTAAATTAGGAAGATCAGATATAGTTGAAGTAATTTCTTGTATTAATTTAGAAAATTCAGGTTCATTTTTATATTTATTATTTTCAAAAGTTGTTTTAAGATTTTCAATGGTTCTTTTAAGAGAATTATAATCTTGTAAAGTTTTAGATTTTTCATCATCTTTAGCGGCTATTGTATCTTTAAAATCTGTAATTGTAGTAGCTAAATTATCTTTGTTGGTTGGTATTGTATTAGAATTAATATCACTAATAGAAGCAACTGCTTCATTATATGCATTTCTTAAAATTTCAACATCTCTTGTATAATCAGGATCATATGTTTTATCTAATAAAGTTTTTGCTTCGTTTAGCAGAGGAATTATTGAATCAACATTAACTTTTCAATCATTTATTTTAGAAATCGTATTTGTTATATTTTCAACTAATTCATTTAGTTTTTCTAATGAATTAGAATTTTTTAGTTCCTCACTGTACGAACTAATTAAATTATCAATATTTGAAATTACATTATCAAATAAATTGTTTTGATTGTCTTCATTTAATTTTGTTTTTATATTATTTAACGAATTAATTAGATTATTTACTTCGTTAGTTTTTGCAGATATTTGATTATTTAATTCTTTTTCTTTTGTTTTATCAATTTCAGACTTTTCTTCTTTAGCTTGATTTATAGCATTTTCAAGCGATTCCTTAATTTTTGTTAGATCAGAAATATTTTGATTATTCGCAATATCACCAGTAGTTTTAATTGCCTCTTGCAACTTATTAACAATATCTTTGTATTCTTCGTTTTGATCCATTGATTTAATTAAGTTGTTAGTTATAGTATCAACGAGTTTCTTAATTTCAACTTTTAAATTATCAGCTTTAGTTATTGAATCATTTAATACCTTATTAAAGTCATCAATGTTAGTTTCCAAATTATTTATTTCATTCAATATAGATTGTGTATTTTGATTAATTGCTTGTTTTGCACTAGAAATAGCTTCTTTTAATTTTTGAACAGAACTAGCCATTGAGCTATTTGTTTTATGATCATTTATAAGTTTTTCTGCTTCTTCGATTAATTCATTGAGTTTTGAAATATTATACGAATTGTCTTTATTCTCTCTATGCTTATTCTCTGAATTTTTAATATTTGAAGCAAAAGCAGTAGTGCTCATAGCCACAATCGCACCACTAGATGCAACAACTAAACCAGATAAAACCTTTGATTTTTTTCTAGACATTTTTAAACCTCTTAAACTTAAATATTTTTATATATCTAAATTATCCTGCATTATTTTTTTTTTTTTTTTTGTAAATTGTTGCTGTGTTTAAATTAACAAATAAACCTGTTTTATAGTAATTTTGGATTTGTAATAAAAATTTTCGGTAAATCTAATTATTTTTAATATAAATTGATTTCAAATAATATTTTTATTTATAAAAATAAACTTAGGTGTAAATACTTGTGAATTTATTATGAAAATAAACTTTTTATATATAATATAAACGCAATTTATTATTAAATTGCTCTTAACA
>NZ_JHXS01000023.1 GCF_000687775.1 Mycoplasmopsis felifaucium ATCC 43428 | reverse complement strand
GAAAATATTTTGTATGTACAAAACATAATTAATAATAGACCTAGAGAGATTTTAGGTTATTTATCTGCTATTGATGTTTACACAAAACTTAGTCAAGAAAACCCGTGAAATGAAATGCCAGAAAATGAAAATTTATACGGATGACAAAAACGAGGACACGCAAGCAACGCTAATAGAAACAAATTTTTTAAAAAGCTAATAGATTAATTATAAAAATTGAGATGTCTATCTTGATTTTTTATTATTTAAGTTTTTTAAAATATATAAAAAAGATATACCTTGTAAATAAGATATATCTTTATTTTGATTGTAGCTTTTGAAATTACAATCTGGGAGTGTGGTTCAATTTTGGAACCTCACTTTTATAATGAATATTTATTATTTTTAAAGGATTTTTTAAAACTTAATTGTATATAAGAATACGCTTATCTAAAACATAATTTATTTTACATTTAAGCTTGAATTTTTTTATGATTTTGTGTCAAAACAAAAAAAAAAATAATATACTTTATTTATATATAAATTATAAGGAGATAAAATGGCTTCAAAGAAAATAAAAATACTAGCAGGAACTGTAATAGCAACAAGCTCAATTTTAACTGCTTCAAGCTTAATTTCATTCGTATCGGCCAACGGTAGAAAAAATAGTAATACTAAAAATGATAATGTACTATTGCAAAACTTAGAACAATCATTAAGCTCTATATTGCAAAAAGCAGAAGCACAATATAATAAATATAAAAATAATGATAAGTTAACTACACAACTAGAAAACTTAAAAAACGCTATAAATCAAGCTAAACAAGATTTAAGTAATAATCCTAGTTCAATAGATATTATTAAGAATTCTGATAATCTAAGTGATAAAATTTTTGATTTATTATCTTCTGCTTCTACTGCTGATAATGGTGTAAGTTTAATAGATCAATTAAAAAATGAAATCGCTAGAGCTCAAAAATTTGTGGGTACAAATAAATCTAATCCTGATTTAGTAGGAGAAATTACTAAACTTAATGATGCTATTGCTAATGCACAAAAACTTGATGAAAATAGTAATAATGAAGATATTAATAATGCTTTAAATAATCTTGCTAATAATTTAGATAAAGCTTATGCGGTGAAAGATTTAATGAATGCTATTAATCAAGCTAAAAATGAAGCAAATAATTTAAAGAATCCAAATCAGAAATCTTCAAAAGAATCGTTGCAAGAGGCAATAGATAAAGCTAAAGAGTTATTAGAAAATTCAAATAATACAAGCGAAAACCTTGATAAATCTGCTGAAGATTTACAAAACTTAGTTTCAAATATTATTAACGAAAATAATAATAGTGTTCAAGACAATGAAGCATACAAAATTTTTATTGCTAAACGTAAAGAATTAGTTGCGAAATGAAATGAAATTAAAAATACATCTAACTATTCTAAAATTGCTAACTACCTTAAAAATATTTACTATGGCACCGATACAATAAGCAAATATGATCCGGTGGAGGATATTAAGAGTGCTACAAATGAAATAGTAAAAGGAATTGAAAATGCAAACATTAGAATTCAGGCTCTTAATGATGCGATCAATGCATTAGATGCAAAGCTTTCTACATTTGATGAGTATAAAGACAGTATTAGCGGTGATAAAAATGTTGATAATAAATATGCTTATGTAATTGATAAAATTAATCAAATTATTGAAAAAACTAATGAAGCAAAACAAAATGGTACTGCTCCAGATATTATTAATGAATTAACTGAATATCTAGGCACTAGACTTGAAAATATTAAGGAAATAGTTAAAGCGGTAGATAATTTTGACGATAAGATCAGAATGGTTCAAAGAAATCTTGATGGATATGCGGATAACCCAGATGGACGACAATATAAAGAAACATTAATTGAGGCATTAAATGAAGCTAAAAAGGCCTTAAACTCTTCTGATGTTGAACAACTTAAAATTGCTGAACAAAACTTATTTAAAGCATGACAAAAATTCCAAGGTGATTACAATTCAATAGATTGACGTAAACGCGAGACATTAAATAACTATTTAGACTATAAGCGAAGATTGCAATATATTTATGAGGTATTAGTTAGAACCAATAATGATTGAGAAGACGAAAGAATTACTCAGTTGATTTCCATAGTTAATGATGAGTTAAATAGTCTTCCAGACTATAACAATTCTAATTATTCACAAACATTATTAGTTGATATTACTAATGCATATGAAAGAGCAAAAAGCTTTGTAAACAAAGATACTCTTGAAAGAGATAATATATTTAAAACTGTTCATGACGCCCAAAATGCTTTATATAATGATTTCCAAAAATGACAAGCTGAAATTAGAGAATTAATATATCCAGATGACAATCGTGCAAGAGATTTTGATGAAAATTATTTTGATACTCATTTCATAGATGCTAAAGATAACTACCTTAAACTTTATAATGATTTCAATAATAATAAATATAAATATGGTATTAAAAAACTTCAGGAAACTAAGACTGAAGGGGAAAGATTTTTTACAGAATATGTAGCTAAAATAAATGAAGTTAAAGAATTATTTAATGCTGAATTGCAAAAAGATATCGAATTATTTATGAAAGTTAATGATTGAAGATTCAAAAATTTAAATGATGATACCACGAAATTCTTTGAACCGCTTTGATATAAGTTTAATAGTTTTTGACCTAATACTGATGATCCTGAACAAGCATTGAAATACTTAAGAAGAAATTTATATAATAGTTGATACAACATTGAAGGTTTAAAAAATCTTTATTCTAATTTAAGTCAAATGTTTGAAAAATGTAAAGGCGATACTGAGGCTTATATTAAAAATACTTTAGAACCTAAATACAATGAATTCAAAGCTAAATATAATGAACTTATAGAAAAAATTAAAGCAAAAGAATCAGAACCAGAATATAGCCAATTAGCCAAAAGTTATATTAATTATATAACTACAACTGATAGTTTTTCATCTCTTATTAATCATGGAGATAAGCCATTAAGTGGTATAGAAAATGCTACTGTTAAGAATTTAGACAAATATATTGGTTGATTTAATACTATATATAATAATTTTGAAAATAAAATAGATTCCCCTTTTAGAGGAACAAATTATTACTAATAATTATTATTAAATAATCCTTATTGAATACTTTAGATATATTCAAATTTGAATATATCTTTTTATTTTAATTTAGCATTAATGCATTAAAAAATCCATAGCTAAGGCTATAGATTCAAAATTAGTAATTCATATATTTTTCGTATTCATCAAGTGTGCCGTGGTAAATAAAACTTTTATCAGGAGCTATTTCTAAGATTACATTAGCTACTTGATTAACTAAAGCACGGTTATAGGTGGTGAATATAGCCCCACCTTTATATGCTTTTAAGCCTGATATAACACTATCGATACTTTCAGCATCTAAGTGGTCTAAAGGTTGATCTAGGATTAAGAAGTTAGCTTCTAATAGCATCATTCTTGAAAACATCAATCTAGCTTTTTCTCCACCAGATGTTACCTTAACTTTTTTAAATACAGTGTCATTTGAGAAAAGCATTCTACCCAAGAAACTTCTCATTCTTTGGTCTGAGTTATCTTTAGTTTCTTCAGTTGAATTATATGAAGGTCATTTGCTTAACCAATCAATAATTGTTTCATCACTATCATTAAAATATGAACTATTATCATTAGGGTAATAAGTAGTTTTAATGGTTTGACCTCATTTAATTTCGCCACTTGTAGGTTTAGTGATACCAGCCAAACATTCTAAGAATTTAGTTTTAGCGATATCGTCTTCACCTATTAAAACCATTTTCTCGCCTTTAGATAATGTAAATGAAACATTAGCGAATAAAGTTTCGCCCTTTTCATTTACATAGGATAAATCTTCAATGCTTAAGATATCTTTACCTTGTTCTCGATTAATTTCTCAGTTAATATAAGGATATTTTCTATTTGAAGGTTTGATTTCATCAAGAGTAATTTTTTCAAGTAATTTTTTTCTACTTGTAGCTTGTCTACTTTTTGAAGCGTTGGCACTGAAACGAGCAATAAACTGTTGAAGTTTTTCAATTTGATCTTCTTTTTTGGCGTTACTTTGTTTCATTAATTCTCTAGCAAGTTCACTACTTTCTTTTCAGAAGGTATAGTTACCAGTATACATTTTAGCTTCATTGTAGTCAATATCAACTATATGAGTACATACATTATCGAGGAAGTCGCTATCGTGAGATACAACTATAACAACATTTTGATAGTCAGCAAGGAAGTTTTCTAATCATTTAATAGTTCTTAAGTCAAGGTGGTTGGTTGGCTCGTCCATAATTAAAATATCTGGATTCCCGAATAAAGCTTTTGCTAAAAGAACTTTAATTTTTTGATTAGCAGTTAATTCGCTCATTGGCGAATATCATTTATCTTTAGGAATTTGTAAACCAGCAAGCAATTCTTGTGCGTCATTATCGGCTGTTCATCCGCCTAAATCGCCGAATTCAATTTCTAATTCTCCGGCTCTTTCATAGTCTTTTTCAGTAGCTTCAGGATTAGCGTAAATTGCATCCTTTTCTTCCTTAATTTTATAAAGATCGGTATTACCCATTATAACTACGTCAGTAACAATTAAATCGTCATAAGCGTTATGATCTTGACCTAAAACACTAATTCTACGATTCTTCTCAACAATTATTTGGCCACCAGATGATTCAACTTCACCAGCTAAAATTTTTAAAAACGTACTTTTGCCAGCTCCATTTGCACCGATTATCCCGTATGTGTTTCCTGCTGTGAATTTTAAAGTTACATTTTCAAAAAGTTTTTTATCACTAAAAATTTTACTTAGATTCTGAACTTCAACCATATTTTCTCCTTATTTCTCTGTTTTAAGCACTTATTTGTAAATCGATTGACATTTTTTCATATATATCTTTATTGTTTTGTTTGAGCAAATATAATGCAATTTTCTTACGAATTAAAACAATTTGAACTTGTTTCATTTGATCTTCATTATTCAATGAATATCCAATTACATCTCTTGCGAAAAGTTGTTCGTTTTTAATTTCTTCTGGAGTAATTTTTAAACTTCCATTGTGGTAAATAATGTTTTCAATTAAATAATTGAAATATGAATTAACCGCTCTTTGTCATAATTGATTTTTGATTGCTTTTCCTGTTTCATCATTTTTATTTAGACTTTCAACAAAAGCATCTCTTTTTGCAGGATCTATTTGCATAATTTCTTTTTGGATCATATCATCAGCATCAATAACAACATAATTATCAGGTAATGCAAAGCTGTTTGCAAGCGAAATTGCTTGGAAAGCCTTTTGATAATATTGAAGTAATTGATTAGAAGCGTTTTCTTTTCTTGCGTCTGAATAAATTTTGTTTTTTAAGTCTTCTAACGTGTTAATGTTTTCAAGTTTAATATCTTTGATATTTTCATCTGTAAGGTTAGTTGGAGTAGTTTTAAGAATTTCGTGAATTTTAATCTTAATTAATGCACTATCCGGAGCTGTAGTTTCAAAATATTCACCAGCCTTATGCCCAATTACTAATGAATTAACTGTAAATTTGCTTGTGCCTTCTGCATAAATGATTTTATTTTTATCATCTAAAACTACCTTATCACCTTTAACAACAGTAGCATCAACTTTTACGCAATCGCCTGTTTCACAGGCTTTTTCAGAAGGAACTAACATTGGATAGTTATTTACAACCTTGTTATAAGTTTCTTCTAAAGATTGAATTGGAAGTTCTTTATATTCAAAAGAAATACTTAAATTATCTAATCTAACTTTTTTGAATTCTTCAAATGAATAATAAACAAGTTCAATTGTATAAACCGTTTCGTTTTGATCATATTTAGAAACTTTAACGTGTGGAGGCATTAGAAAAATATTTTCGCCAGCTTCTTTTCTTACTTCTGTAACAAAAATATCAACATTAGTTTTCATTAAGTTAGTTCTAGCTATATTTTCAATCTCATTACTGTTTACTTTGTTATCACTATTAGTCTTTTGTTGTCATAATTGGATTAATAATTTTGCTTTTTCAGTTTCAAGATCACTCATACTGATTGAAAAATTGATACTTTTTGAATTAAAATTAATCATTATATTTACTCCTTAAAATTTATTAATAAATTATATCCCATAAATCATTTTTTGCAATATAAAGCCTTTGCACTTGAATGTACAATAATGCCATTTTTAGAATTAAATAATTCATTAAATTTGTAAAAATAGCAAAAAGAATTTTATTTTGACAAATTTATGGAATTTTTACCATTTACAAAAAAAAAAAAAAAAATAGTGTTGTTTTTGAATGATTTCTGTATACTTTAAAAGTTATATTAATTTTTTATGTGCTTTTATAAGCGAATAAAAAGATTGGAGAATTATGCCTACAAATAAGAAAAAAGTACTTACAGGATTAACAATTGCAACTGGTGTTGCATTGATTTCTGCTACATCTACAACAATTGCGGCTCTTATGAGAAATCAAAAGAATAGTGGTATTGATACAGCTAGAGAACAATTAAAACAATTGATCCAAGAAGCTGAATTAATTGATCAAACTAATCAAGCTAATTTAGATTTAGTTGAACGATTAAGTAATC
>NZ_JHXS01000022.1 GCF_000687775.1 Mycoplasmopsis felifaucium ATCC 43428 | reverse complement strand
TCATTCCAGCCGGTGCAATTAATAATATTGAAAATCCTAAAATATATCCACTTAAAAATGTTGTTGTTTTATCGCCGAATTTAAAATCAACACCTTTTTGAACAATAGCGTTAATAAAGAAAGGTGAGACAAGCAAAGCAATAAAAAGTGCACTAAACATCATTACAAATAGCTTAGATTTTGTTTTTGTTTTAGACATATGACCTCGATTAATATTTACAATATATATATATATATATATATATATATATGAAAAAAATAAATCATATATGCAATATTATTATAATACTAATTTGATTAAGCAGAAATTGTCTAATTTAACAAAAGAAAAAGACACTCATAAAGAGAGGCTTGAAACTGTTTCCGATTCCGAATGTGTTCTATATTTTAACAAGCCGTAGGCACTACGCAAATATCGGACTCTCAATAGTTTTGGGTCGGTTGGAAGCATCCTAAAACTGATCGCTATTATGTTACCATAAAGGTATCGCAAAGTTCATTTTTTTATACTCTTATTCCTCATCCATTTACGAACCCGAAAGTATAGTTTTATCTCTGTGAACCGTTGCTGTTTCCACTATTAGAATCCACATCTCGTCTGGCCAAACTCCTATATAATCATCAGCCATTTTCAAAGTGTCAAAATACGTTTACATTTTAGTGCTTTATCAAGGGTCGTTTTGTGTTCGTCATACTATTTGGTAAGCTCGTCATACTTTCTCGCAAACTCGATCATGTCTTGAATGGTTCTGGTGTTTTCCCTTATCTTGGCAGATATCACTTTGCTTAACCCTTCAATGGTTGCTTGTTCTTCCGCAATATAACATCAAGCCGTCATCGTGTTAAACAAAAAAGGATTGAATCAAAAACCAAGTAAAAAGAAAAGAGAGACCTCATTGATTTATTCATTACAAAAGTGAGGTTCCAAAATTTAACCCCACTTTTGTAATGAATATCTGTCTAGGTAAAACTGAAATTTTTATTAAACTTTTTAGTAATCGTTCCGTATTAGTTTTAGATAAAAGAAAAAAGTCTCGTAAAAGTGCCGACTGACACCTCTACAAACAAGGCTGATTTGAAATTTACAGAAAGGGAAAATAACTCTATTCGTGAAAGAAAAAAGGTCTGACACTATTGTATCAAACCTATGCTTTTCATATGGTGGAGATGTCGGGAGTTGAACCCGAGTCCACACATTAAACTCATACATAACTTTTTATAGTTTAGTTTGTTTTTTAAGAAGTATTAATAACATTAACAAACAAAATTTTATTAATACTTGAGCTAAATTGTCCCATATTTATTCGCCCGGTAAATACAGTAATCCTTTATACCAACTTATTATGCCAAGGAATTCATAATAAGCCACTTGTCGCTATAACTAAGCGAATGCAAGATTCATATTTGCATTTGCAATAGCAAATGCTGGAAGTTCTGAACGAACATCTGCTTTTTCTTCTTTTGCGAATATAAAGCCTAGAAGCCTTAAGGTTTGCAGACCACTAATTATGTAAGAACCCAATGCATGTCGAAGCCATTACACCCCCATACTTAATAATTATATTTAATATTAGTACTTATAATAATAAATAAAAAATATCTATAATATAGATATTATGAATATTGACAAAATCAAAAACAAAAATATTGTTCTTTCCATTAATAACTTAAATGTTCCTGCCAAAAACGAGAATCCTATCCATATTTCATCTATTAATATTTGTGAGCTCGAAAAGGCTGCGATTTTTATTTCTGACAATAGCAAAGGATTATTAAATAATAATTTTTGAAAAATTTTGAATAATCAAACTAATAATGGGATAGTTAGCTTTACTAAAAATAAAAATAATTTTGAAATTCTTAAAAATAAAAATGTTTTAAAAGAAATTGATTTTTTCAATATGAATGTTTTTGAAGAACTTGAAGGAAATATACCTCTATTTTCACTTTTTGAAGATATTAATAATAATTTTTGAATAAATTCGTCTGTAATTAATGATTATGAGAAAATTTTTAACGAACAATTGAATAAACTTAAATTAATTTTGTTCTATTCTTTAGAAAAATTTGTTGATTCATTATATGTTTCTACAATTAGTGCTAGAAAAGCTGTTAATAATTTTTCAAAATTTTTTGAGAATAACAGCAAAAATTTGCCTCTATTAGAAAATGGTATTAATGAATTAAAATTAAATTTTGAAGAATTTGTTTTAAATGTTTTGCAAAATGTTTTCGATTCTTTTAGAAGTTTTAACTCTAAGTTTGAAATATTATTTTCAGCTTACAAAAAATATATTGAATATACAGGCTCACCGGATTTGCCAGTTTTAAGACATCAATATACATTTATGAAAAAAATCAAAAATCCAACTGTAATTAATGTTAAAAAACACCTTGCAATTCGTGATAATGAAGCAGGAATTAAAATTTTAAAAAATATTTTAGTAAATAATAAAAATAACTCTTTAAAACTATTAAAGTTATGAATTGAAATTTTAAAAAATGACGTAAATACCTATAAAAAAGTTTTAAAAGATAATGCTAACGATCTTATCATCACTTTGCACATGAACAGAAAAATTTCGCTAATTAAATCTGCTATTAAGGTACTTGATAAAAATCAGTTCAAACTAGCTTATCTATCAGAAGATAATATTTTTGAACTTATTTATAACATAAAACACGAAATAAATTTTATATGTAATAGTGAACTCAAAAACTCTATAAAACAGGATCAAACGAAAATTAAATCCTTTGCTGAATTGCCTATATGAACTTTTAACATTAATAATTGAATATCTATATCCAATCAAAATAAATCAGTAATTGAAAATAATATTGTTCAAAATAAATTAAATATAAAAAATCTTAAAAAACAATATTTTAATATTCATGATGATCAAAACTTTTCAATAACCATTAAAAATCTTGCAAACAAAATTGATAGAACGGTAAATGAGAAAAAATTTCAAAATGCAAACTCTGAAGAATTACTTCTTGAAAGAATAAAAAAGAACAAAAGAATCTTTTCTGAACTGCCTAACAGTTGAGATATCTGAAAAACTATTCACACTGCTTTTAAAGCAATTTTAAATTCAAAAAGTTTAAAGAAATATAAAAGACTTGACCTACAAGATAATATATCATATCTTTATAAGTTATCTGATATAGCAATATCTTTAATATCTGAATTAATTAATCTAAAAAATATAGTTTTTGACAAGAAAAATTCTGAGATTAGTAATATAAAACAATTTTATTTATTTTCCAGTTTTATAAATATTTTTGATAGAAGCAATATGCAAGTTGAAGACTTATTAAAAACATATAATAGCTCGTCTAAAATAAATAAACTAAAACTAGGACTTATCTCAAAATTAGTTCAGCAACCAAAATTAATTATTATTGAAGACTTTTCAAACAGAATATCTAGTGATTTAAGAAATGAACTACTTGAAGTGTGCGACGATTTAACGCAATTAACAGAAACAGCTACCTTATTAATAACGAATAATATCGAAACATTAAAATATAAAAAAGTTGATTACGTGTATGTATTTTCAAATAATTTTGAATTTGAACATGGTAAGTATGAAACTATATTAAATCATCCAGTTAGTCCAAAATTAAAAAAGTTGTTTTTAAATATAGATTTTAAAAATGATTATGTTAGTGAACAAAATTCGCTTATAAAAGACGAATATAAAATAGGTGAAAATCACTATTTGACAGCTTCTTTGGATGAATATTCAAACTGGACAAACCAACAAAATGATTTATTAAATAAAAAACCTTCAAAAAGGTCGTTAACAAAAAAAGATAGTGCTAAAAATTTAGAGCAAACTCAGTTAATCAGTCCATTTATGGATGATGAAGTATTTATTTCAAATTTTAATAAGAGAAATATGCCTCAAATAACTGACCAAAAATTATTTGCTGAACTTGAAAGCCACACAAATCATGAAGGCAACATGATCCAAATTAATGATGAAGATTCATCTTATTAAAAATATTCTGTCTAAATGTAATTTTTAATTTATAATATAAACGATTTTTAAGTTAGCAACAACTAACTAATATAAAAAGGGAGGCTTATTATGGCAAATATCAAATCAAAAATGAAAAGCATTGTTAAACAAGAAGAATTCAGACAAAGAAACAATGCAATGAAAACACGTGTAAGAAAAGCAATCCGTGCTGCTCGTGAGGCAGTTTTAGCCAAAGACGCTAAAGCGACAGAATTAGTTGCACAAGCACATTCAATTATTGCTACAGCAGTTCAAAAAGGTGTTTTCCACGTAAATAAAGGTGCTAGAAAATCATCTCGTTTAGATAAATTTGTTAATGAACAAAAAAATAAAGCTGAATAGTAAGCTTTCTACAACACAATTATGAAAATTTTAGGCTTTAACGTGCCTAAATTTTTTTATTAATTAAATAATGTAAAATTTAATAAGGAGGTTGTTGAATGAACCAAAAAACAAACAGTGAAACAAAAGGTTTTGCCATTACAAATATAGTTCTATTCTTCTTTATTTGAACATTTGTAGCGTGAATATTACACATTGTTTTTCAAGCCATTATTGCTTCAAAAACAAAAAATGTTACAATTCGAGTTCTTTCAATTGTTGGATGTTTTATTCCAATTGTCGGGTTAGTAGCTAATATAATGATTTTATGCGGATATGAGAAGCCAGATAACGAAAAAACAAATACAGATAATGAAAAAATAACGCTGAACAATCAGATGATTTAACTGGGGGCAAAATGAACAATTCAAAAATTAGAAAACTTGCTATAGTAAACATCGTATTATTTTCAATATATGTTATTTTTCAAACACTAAGTGTTTTAACTTATAAATACGCTAAAACGCAAATGTTATTGGACAATAATTCACTATTTTACTTTAATGCTATTGCAACTGTTATTGCATTAGGATGTCTAACGGCATTCTTTATTATTCAAATAATAATTTGTACAAAATGAAACTTTAAGCACTACTTAATAACCTTATTTATATGTGGTTGTGTAGTTCTACCTATTGGTTTCGTAGCTTGTTGTTTAATAGTAGCTAATAAAGCAATAAATGAATAAAACTCCTATAAAACAGCTGTTTTAGTAAATTAATATTGCAATTAAATTTGCAGTATTTTTTTAATTTTATTATTTTTAACATCTAACAAATTCAACTTAAATTAATATATAATTTAAAATATTATTAATATCTTAAATAGGAGAGTAAAATGGGAAAGAAAAAAGAATCCTTTTTCGAGCGTTTAATTAAGAAAAACGCCGAGCAAGAGAATAATAATGTTTATAAATCAAAACCTAAAGGCAAAAGATGAAAAATTATTGTAACTTCATCTGTTTTAATCACAGCCATTGCAACTGGTATTACAGTTCCATTAGTTATTAACTCAACTAAGAAAAATTACTTGCAACCTTACGAACAAAGCAAGAATTTAATTAGTTCTGATTACAATGGTGCAAATTTAAACATTAACATCGGCGATTATGAACAAAACTACAAAAATGAAACTTCAAAAGATAGCGAAAAGAAAATTGACGAAATGAATCGTCAAATTATTTACTATCTTTACAACAAGGAACAAGTAGCTTCAGCAGAATTTGAAAAAATATGAAACGAAACCAAAGATGCTGGTGCATCAGATGTTAAATCATACCGTTTAAGTACAATTTCTGAATTAAGCAGTAAATTTAAAAAAGAAATTTTGGATATCCAAAACAATATGAAAATTCAGTTTGGTACTGACAACTGAGAAACTGAATTTAACAAATATTTATTCAATACATACGATGGATCAAAAACAATTGATGAAGCTGTAAAAAGTAAGGTATTTAAATCAATTCTAAATGATGCTCTTCGTCGTTTTAGATTAATTTCTGGAAACAAAAAAGATGAAATCCAAAGAAAAACTAAAGATGGTCAATTTGCATTTAACTGATGACACGAAGGAACTAATAAATTCTGAAATATCGATGGAGACGATTTGGCTTTAGCAACCGAAAGCTTTGTTTTAAATGATGAATACAAATTAGCCACACCTTTTATTGCACACTTTTTAAACAACGAAAAACCTGTAATTATTAGTGAATTTACACTTCCAGGAATTGCACCCGCAAACGCAAAAGAAAAATGAAACTTTGATAGAGAAAGAATGCTTAAGTATATGTTCTATGCTCAAACAGGTACATTTAATGTTGAAAGTGCACCTGATAAACCAACCGATTTAATTACAAAAACATTTAAGCCCTTTTCGCACTACATTGATTTAGTTGTAAAAGAACAACCTGTTAACGGTTTATATCTTTTAAATAAAGATGCTGTAGGATATTCACAAATCTTGACTTCATTTTCTTCAAGCTCAACTGCAATTAAATCAAACTGAGGAACGGCTGGATTAACTACCTTAAGTGAATTAATGTCTATCGCTAACTTCAACACTTTCTTAGCAATGAACCCTAAAGTTGTTTTTGGTGAAAACGCAACAACTCATATAAGAGAAATTGATTATTTTGGCAAACTTGAAGAAGTTAGAAAAGAAATTGCAAAACAAGCTGGTGTAACAGATGAAAACATTACAGATAACCTAAAAGCATCAGAATACAACAACAAAATCAATAAATTCTTTAAAGAAGTAAACGAAACCAATAAAACAGGCTTAACAGACGAAAAATATAATGAACTAATTGTTAAACCTCTTTCAGAATTATTCATCAACAATGGGAAAATTAACCTAATTTATAAAATCAAAGGTATTAATGATGTCTATGGAATTTTAACTGCTGAAGGCTTTAAATTAATGTATTTAGGAAATGGCAAAACCTTTACAAATGAAGATGTCTTTAAAATGATTCAAAATGACTTCATCATTAAAAAGAAATTTGACAAAAAAACAGGTGTTCAATACAATGCTCTTTCAAAAATAAATAGAACCTTGCCTAAAGAAGAATACATTAACATTATGCTTAATGAACAAGACTTCTTAACATACATTAAAAAACAAAATAATCCTTTTGCTAAAGATAAAAATGGTAAACCTCTGGCAAATGTAAAATATGATGATGCTTCAATTAACGAACTAAAAGAAAATGTAAAAAGAAATCTTAAATTTACACAATCAGAAAAATTAATTGGCCTTACAGATGGTGCTGAAAAATGAATAACTGATAAAGCTAACTCAGATTACATCAATGGTTTTGAATTAAAAGACGGAAAAGTATACTTTACAAACAATAAAACTGAAGATGCAACAAGCATTCTAATTAAATTTATGACTAAAGAATTCTTAGGAAATGGAGGCAACTAATGAAAAAACGTAATTTATTATTTTTAGGTTCAGTTGTCTCTCCTTTTACAGCTTTAATTTCTGCTTCGTGTGGTGTAAACATTGAAACGCCTTCAAGAATTGAGCAATTTGAATTTTTGAGTAATTCAAAAAGAGTTTCAGACATTGAACACATTTGAAAACTCTATGCCTTATCTTCAAGATATAATCTTAATCCTTCAGGTACGTTTAACGAATCAGAACTAAGAGATAAATTCAATAACGAATTCAAAAACGCAACAAGCGAACTTTATAAAGATTCATATAAAGCTTTCCAACTTTATGCTAATAAAAAATTAGCTTCAGATTCTAAATATTTCGTTAAGAAAATCCTAGAATGAGAAAAAAATGGCTACTTTGGACCTTCGGATCAACCCGTTCAATGATTAATACCAAATCAAATTCCTAGTGAAGATATCTTCAAAAAACTTTGAACTTCTTTCCCAACAGGTATTCAACAAGAAATTAACAATATGCTTCTAGTTAAAGCTTACTTCTCTATTTCAAAACTAGATGAATTAAATACTATTACTAAAAACTCAACAAGCAAGGAATTTCAATATTACGCTAACGGTTTAGATGTTAATTATGATCTAAATAATTACTACCTTAACAGATATGCAATGAATAATAAATACATTCAACTTTGAAATCGTAAATTTGATGAAAAAAATACCAATGATGAAAACTTCATTTTCTTAAAAGATAGTAATGAAAAAGGTTTTGATATTAAAGATATAAATTCCTTTAATGCTTATTTTGTAGACTCAAACGGCCAACAAAATAAAAAAATGACTGATGTTGAATCATTAGTTGATGGATTATTAAAAACTAAAGAACAACAAATTCAAGGTTTTGAAGGCTTCGTTAAAGACAACTCGCAATACAACTTAAACTGAAATGAAGAAGATATGAAAAAGAAAGAAACTGAATCTTCATTATATGGTGTATTTGACCCAGTTAATAAACGTTTAGTTAGCTTTGATGAAATTGAAGCAAATCATACTTACGTTTCAACTATGGATGTTGTAACTAATAAATTAATTGTTTCATACATTAATCAAATTGTTCCAATTGGTGGAAGTAAAAAAATAACCGTCGCAAAAGATGCAAGTGCATATGCAAAAGATTTTGCACAATTAACACCTCAAGAAAAAGAAGAAGTCAAAGTACTATCACTACACAATACAATCTATAAAGATAACTTAGATAAACTTTCTTACCTATACTACTTAAATGATTCTTCGTTATTAGAAAAAGCTATTGAAGCTTTTGCTCAATTAGGTATCAAGTTAAAAATAAATAAATCAGTTCCTCAAGTTTACGACTTATTAAAAGATAAAATCTGAATCGACGCAAAATAATGAATGACATTTTTTTAAAAATTATTAATCGTGAACTTGAAGCTAAATTTATTTACGAAGATGATATCTGCGTAGCCTTTTACGACAAATTTCCATTACAACCTGGACATTTTTTGGTGGTTCCAAAAACACGAACTGCAAACATAACAGAAATGGATGATGATACAGCAGCTCACCTAATAAACACTGCTAGAAAACTTGCTAAACAAGAAGTTTTAGATAAAGGGTTAGCAGGCTTTAAAATCTTAATTAACACTGGTTCTGCAGCTGATCAAACTATTTTCCACACCCACGTTCACGTTATACCTTACAAAGAAAAAAGTGAGGATAACTAATGAGCGAAAAAACAGAAAAAACCTATAAAACAGGTTCATTACTTAAAAAGAATTCCTTATTTTATTGAGTTCTTTTAATTGTTTGATTATTATTATCTGCGTTATTCATATATATATATATAACAAAAATTAATAGTTTTACTTTTGCACAAAAAGACCCTTTTAACAATGTTATTAAAGATACAACTTCAAGAAGAGCTGCTGCTATTATCTTTATAACATTAAATGCAATCTTTTTAATGTATTTCTGGCTAAACGGTATTAAAGACTTCTTATATGTTTGTTGATATTATTTATTCAAAAAAATTATTTACAAACAATATAAAAAGGTTTTAAATACTGACGTTTCAAACGTAAATGATAAAGTCCTCCTTGTGTATTGTTGTTGCAATGATATAGTTGAAGATGCTTTATCTAAATGTATTAATCAAGATTATAAAAATTACGACGTTGTAATTCTTGATGATTCAACAAAACCTGAAGAAATTCAAAAAGTAAATAATTTTGCCAAAACTCATTCAAATATTAATATAAAAATCGTTAGAAGAAGCAATAGAAAAGGTTTTAAAGCTGGTAATTTAAACCACTACTTAATGTCTGATGAATGCAAAAGTAAAAATTATAAATATTATGTAATTTTAGATTCAGATGAAATCATCCCAAGAAACTTTATTAGATCGGCTTTAAAACACTTTTATGCATATGAAAATATTGGAATAGTACAAGCTAATCACATTGCTACTAATAATAAAAATTTCTTTATGGACCTATTTCACAGAGGTGTAAATAGCCATTGACCAGTTTATCAAACTATGAAACATAAATTTGGTTTTTCAACTATGTTAGGGCATGGAGCTATGATAAAGGCTGAATGTTATGATAAATTAGATAACGGTTTCCCGCCAATGGTTGCTGAAGACTTATGTATTTCTATTGAGCTTAGAAGTAAAGGATACTTGGTATCATTTGCTCCAGAAATTATTTGTCAGGAAGAATATCCAGTAGACTATATTGCTTTCAAAAAAAGACACTCCAAATGAACGCAAGGAAACTTAGAATTTATTAAAAAATTCACCAAAAATATTTCAAAAGCTAAAATGAATTGGTTTGAAAAAATGGATATATTTCTTTTTACATATAACTTGCCTTTAACTGCTCTTTTTTCATTCTATATTTTTATAAATATTATAGTTCTACCATTAATAGGAGTTAATCTAGGTTCGGTTTATCCAGCCTGATTCTTAATTCCTACAATAATTTTCTTCTTTAGTCCAATGATAAATGACTTTATTTATTGAATAGGAAGAATGAACTTCTTTAAATTCATTATTTATTTTCCTTTAGTATTTGTTCTTTATGGGTCAATGTTCTTAACTAGTTTAATTTCAGCAATTTTAGGTATTTTTGGTAAAAAAGCAACATTTATTGTTACGCCTAAATCATCATACAAATATAAATTTGTTGATATGTTCAAATATCAATGAAAAGAATTAATTTTCTCCCTTGTATTAATAGGTATTTCACTTCTTAATTTTAGAAATATTTGACCAGTATCATTAATAACAATCTCGGCAATTTTATCAATGTTCTTAATATATTTAAGTAACATTCAATATAATCAATCTAAAATTGAAATTATTGATCAAAATTCAAGTAGAGTTTCAATTCAGAAAATCCAAAAGATATTTATCAAGCAATGTAATTATGATCTTAAACTTTATGAACAATTTAACTTAAATAAAATTCAGAGAACAAAGATTAACACACAATAACTTTAATAAAAAGATATGCATAATTTACTGTATATCTTTTTTGATGTTTTTTCCAATAGTAATGTTATGAAAATTAAATACCGATATAAATGCCTGAAAAAATGATTCGTTTGATGAAATCAACAATTAAATTTAAATATAAATAAACATATGCGAAAGTAAAAGATAAAGATACGATTTAAGGCACCAAAGTAAAATGGCAAACTATATACATTCCTGCGTTAATCATTAAAAGGATATTTAGAGTAAAGCCAATATACTAGTTAAATTTTCCAAACTTACAAATAGTATCTTGTAAATTAAAACACACAATTATTAATATAAACCTAATTGTGTGTTTTAAAATTCAAAAATATATATTTTTAATTATTAGTATTTATCGTTTCTGAAACAGGATTTGTTTTCGTAATTATTAATATGTTCGCAATAAGTCCAGCTAATGTAAGAAATATACCAATTAATGAAGTTCAATATATATTGGTATTATTTTCAACTCTTATAGTAATGATTACTTGAATTATTAAAATAGGCAAACTTATTACAATTATCATTCACGAAAATATCCTAATCAACCAAATACCCTCAAAAGAACTATAAAGCGATGCTTCAAAAGCTATAAAAAACTGAGCTTTAACAGTCGTGATATTTAATAAAGCAAACAATGCAAGTAAAATCAATTGAATAATGAGAAGTATAATATTAGCTCTCGCTAGATTTTGAACATTTTTCATAAATTCCTTTTTTAAAATTAATGTTAGTTATACTTACAAATCAATTCATATAAGCTACAATGATTTTTCATTAGTAATGTCAAGTTTATTTCATTTTACAATTAAGATTATATTTGCAATCATCGCCAATAATAATATGAATAATCCAATTACAGAAAGTAAAAATAGTTGATTATTTTCACTAACAGAAACAGTAATAAAAATCTGGATTACGAGTATTACTATTGAGAGTAATCCCAAAACAGGAGTAAATCCATAATATACTCCCAATATACTTTTTTTATATCTTTTATATTTGCTAAATCCGCATCCAATGATTTATTTGGATAGTCAGCGGGAAACTTATTATTTGCTCCTATATATAAATATAAACAAGCCACAATTACCCCAAAAGTCAAAACGACAAATATTAAGGAAATCATTAAGCCCAAATTTACTTTAGCAAGAATTTTACATTTATTCACAATAAACCTCCTTCTCTCATTTTATTTTTTTTTTTTTTGTAAAGTTATTTCAAATATTTGAATAATAAATGGTAATTTTTCCATATATAAAAAACACATAGTCACAAGTAGCTAAATGTCTATGTGTTTTATTTTTTATTATAAGCCTGTTTTATAGGTTTTTAGATTTCTTCATTTTTCTTAAATTTCTGAACTTCTTCATCAGAAGCTAAGACAAAGTGCTTATTGCCTAAATCCTGTCATTTAGGTTGATTATCTAATGTATAACCATGTGATCTTGGATCATATTCACGTCCTAGTAGTGAACCTTTTTCATTTTCAATAGAAGGGACT
>NZ_JHXS01000021.1 GCF_000687775.1 Mycoplasmopsis felifaucium ATCC 43428 | reverse complement strand
ATTGTTATATATGGCTTATTTATAGCCGTTTTATCTGTATAACCTATTTTGCAAAGAGCATCATATAGAGCATATTTACCATTATAATTTGCATCAGAAACATTAAGATTGGAAATAGTATACCTACTAATTTCATTCAATTTAACGACTTTTCATAAATCGTTAAATTGTGAAAACCTAATCTCAGGGACTAATTTTCCTTCTCTTGGAAACATTTTATTAAGTAAAGACTTTTTAACATCTTTTAACTTATCTAAGTTATTAGATGTTTGAGTAATTAAGTTATCTATATTTTTGAAGAATTCACCTATTTTAGATTGTTCTTGGTGATTTAATGTATAAAATGCATTTTGCTCTTTTAAAATACAAAAATGTCTTTTATATCCTTCAGAAAAAGGTTTATTTTTTTCCAATAGATACAATAAATATACCCTAGATAATATGTCAGAATATATAAATTTTATGCCATCACTTCCAATATAAAACGGCGTCAATGGAAGATATAAAGATAGCGTGTGATCACCAAATAAAACAACTTTATTTCAATTCATAAAGGGTTTTCCACTTTTAAAATCAATTACTGGGTTATCACCTTGTTGTAAAACGGGGAACTTAGTTTCAATATTTTTTAAACTTAAATTATTTAGATATTGCGTTTCTAAAATTAGGTCACAAATATATGAATTATTTCAACTATCTACATACCCTTTAAACCTTACCTCAGGTACCATTCTTTTATTACTCATATTAATAAAATAATAACATAATTAAATTTTAGTTAAGTACTACTTAATACATAAATTAAGTTAATAAATTAGTATTTAAAATATAATTTATAATATTAATATTATGATTGGTATAGATATAACAAGATTATCTCGCTTTAAAGATGTTTCTGATGAATTCATTTGCAGATTTTTATCTGAAAATGAAATAGCTGAATTTAATCTAATAAAAGATAATGAAACCTTAAGAATTAAATTTGCAGCAATTCATTGAGCAATTAAAGAAGCTTTATTTAAAGCAGATAATTCTTTAAGTGATTTTAGAAAAATATCTATAACGAAAGTTAATGGTAAGTATGTATTTCAAAATTTTGAAATATCTACAAGTGATGAAGGTGATTTGTTGGTAGCTGTTGTGCTATCTACAAGTAAGGAGTAATATGTTTATTTTAAAAATGATTCTACTATGATGACTATTCTTATGAAGTATGTGAAGGGTAAATGTTTTTGCTAGAAAATATCGTAAAGATCCAAATTACTATCCTCCAATGCAAAGATATAACTGAATGCTTAAAAAAGCTAAGTTATTACTTTGATTCTATGGGGTTAAGGTTAATGTTGAAGGTTATGAAAACTTAGGCAAAGGTCCAGCTATTTTAGCTCCTAATCATAAGTCTAATATGGATCCAATTATTTTGATTTTAGCTTTGCAAAAACAAACAAAAGAAGAAGCTGTTGATCATAAAATTCCAACATTCTTAGCTAAAATTGAACTTAAGAAAAAAATGACAACTCGTAATGCTTTATCATTACTTGATACAGTTTACATTGACAGAAAAAACATCAGGGAAAGTGTAAACTCATTAAAAGAATTTGGTAATTTTGTAAAGCAAAATCTTACTTATGGTGTTGTGTTTCCTGAAGGAACTAGAGTTAAAGAAGATGGCTTAGGTGAATTTCATTCAGGTGCTTTTAAAGTAGCACGTGATAAATATTTACCAGTTATTCCTGTTGCTATTAGTGATACAAGAGATGCTCTAAATCCAAAAAGATTCAAAAGATGCAATATAACTGTTAAATTCTTAAGCCCATTAAAACCAGCAAGCATTCTAACAATGGATGCTAATGTCGTAGCTGAAAAAGTAAAAAATACTATTGAAGCTGCTTTATAGGAGTTTTAAATGAATAAAGAGTTAATTTATTCGAACACAGATAGAAAATACGACATTAAACTTGAAAATTTTGATGGTCCACTTGATTTATTACTTGCATTAGTGCAAGAAAAAAACGTTGACATTATGGATGTTGACGTTGCTGAATTAGCTGTTGCATACTTAAACATAATTCAAAATCTTCAAGAGAATGAAATAGATATTGCTAGTGATTATCTAGTTATGGCCGCAACATTGTTAGCTTTAAAAACTAAGATGCTTCTATTTACTCCTGAAGAAAAACCTGAAATTGAAGAAGATAAAAAAGAACTTCTTAGAAGATTGTACGAATATCAACAAATTAAAGAGATATCAAGCGTTTTAAGAGAACAAGAAGCTTTAAGAAAAGAAATCTTTATTAAGAAACCTAGTAATATAGAAGAGTTTTTAGTTGATGATGATAAATCAGCATTAGATGGATCAAGCAATCCTTTAACACTTATTACAATTTTAAGAAAAATGTTCGAGAGAACATATGCTCAAAAACTAAGAAGAACTAAATTAGAAACCTTTAAACTTACTCCTAAAGATCAAATTCCTTTCATTATGAACTTGTTTGATTCATGTGATAAAGTAACATTTGAAATGATTTTTACACAGCCAACCCTAAATCACTTTGTTATTACTTTAATGGCTGTACTTGATTTAGCTAGAAGACAAATTATCGTTATGAAACAAGATGAACAATTTGGCGAAATAACCTTTGAGAGAGGTCCAGAATATGAAAAATAAAATTTTAGAAGCATTATTATATGTTCAAGGTGATGAAGGATTAACTCCTGAACAAATTAAAGATATTTTTGGTTTGAACACTTTAGCAGAAGCTAGAAAAGTATTAAACGACTTTTTAAAATGATATAACGACCAAGAAACAGCTCTTAAAGTAGTAGTCTTTAATGAAGTTTATAAATTTGCTACAAGAGAAACATACAAAGAATACATTACCAAAATGGTTCAAGTTGTTAAAAAACACCGTCTTTCAAACGCTGCTATTGAAGTTGCTGGAATTATTGCATACAAACAACCTGCGACTCGTTCGATGGTTAATAACATTCGTGGTGTAGCGAGTGATCAAGTAATCAATAGCTTATTAACTAAAGGGGTTATTGAAGAAGTTGGTATTAGCCCAACTCCCGGGAACCCTGTTTTATACGGTATTACAAACAAATTCTATGATTATTTCAAAATTAAATCTCTTGCAGATTTATCTAAGTTAACAGAATTTAACTTCATTGATGGTGTTGAAAACGAAGCAGAAGATTTTAATTTATTTGATAGTCAAAGAATGGATAATAATTAATATTTGGTGCTTTATAAGCACCTTATATTTTTAAATAGGATATTATGTATACACTAAAAACAACAGAAAATGACGCCGGTCGTAAGCTAATTAAATACTTGCAAAGACTTTTTAAAAATGTACCAATATCGCATATTTATAGGATTTTAAGAAAAAAAGATATCAAGATTAATAATAAACGTACTAGTGATGAAAACTATATATTATCTGCTAACGATGAGATCATTATTTATGGTTTGAATGAAAATGATCTAAATTTATATAGCTACAATAATGAATTAGAATTAACTTCAAAAATCATTTATGAAGATGATAATATCTTGATCTTAAATAAACAAGAAAATATTGAGGTTCACGGGAATACTAATTCCTTAGATAATCAAGTTTTAGCTTACTTAAAATATACCCAAGATTCAAGTTTCAAACCTAGTCACGTAGGTAGATTGGACAAAGAAACTAGTGGCCTAATTATTTATGCGAAAAATTATCCTACTGTTGTTGAATTGAACAATAAAATAGGCGAATTTGACAAAATATATAAATTCAAAAGTGATTATAAAGGATCAAATAAATATGTAGAATTCTACATTCATCACGATGAAAAAAACCAAAGAATGGAAGCTACTATAGAGCCATATTATAAAGATGACAAGAAAGCAATAACTTATATTTTTGCTAAAGGAGTTGTTTGATTCGCTAAATTAATTACTGGTAAAAAACATCAAATAAGAGTAGCTTTAAAATACTTAGGTTATCCAATCTATGGCGATAAAAAATATGGTGGTAAATTAGATAAAAGGCTTTATTTACACTCTTATCAGTTAACTTTCAAAAACCTTGCAGGACATTTAGAATACCTAAATGATAAAACATTTTTATGTGATATTAAATGATAGAAAGGACAGTTATGAAACAAATTACTAAAGAAGAATTAAAAACTATTGTTAGGTCTATAGAATTAGAAACAAATGATGCTGTGCTTGAAGATATTTTAAAATTATGAAACCAATTAGGAGCTAGATTAGATCAATTAAATGAATTTGATTTAACTGATGTTAAACCTTTAAGTCATCTATATGAAACTCCTTTTGTTGATTTTCTTAGGGAAGACGTTGTTGATCAAGATTTAGTCAAAATTTCAAAGCAAGACTTATTAAATAACGCTGCTGAACACGATGAAGATTACATTATTACAAATAAGGTGGTTAAATAATGACAATTAAAGAATTAGGTAATTTTAATGAAGCTTTAAAAGAGCTCAAGAATGACCAAAATAACTGTGTAGCAGAGTTATATGAAACAGAAACTAAAACTGCTGAAGGTATTCTTAATAATGCAGTTTTTACAATTAAAGAAAATTACGCAACGAATGATAAACCGTCAAGTGCTTCAAGTAAAATTTTAGAAAACTTCAAACCACATTATAATGCTACTGCTGTTCAAAAATTAATTGATGCGGGTGCTATTAAAGTTGCAAAAGTATATTGTGATGAACTTGCTCTAGGTGGAACTGGAACACATAGTGCTTTTGGTTTAGTAAAAAATCCTTTTGATCCTTCAAGGCTTGCAGGAGGTTCATCAAGTGGTTCAGTTGCTACTTTAACTAAAAATATTTCGTTTGCTTTAGGTTCAGATACAGGTGATTCAGTAAGGCTTCCAGCAAGTTATAATGGAGCAGTTGGTTTTAAACCAAGTTATGGTGCAATTAGCCGTTTTGGTTTATTTGCTTTTGCTTCAAGCTTAGATACAGTTGCATATTTTGCACATAATGTTAATGATATTGCATTAATTTCACAAGTTCTTTATGGTAAAGATAATAAAGATATGACTAGTTTGGATGTTGAAATTAAAAATGTTTCAAAAACTAAACCTGCAAAAATCGGCGTTTTAATGGTAAATGGTTGTGAAGAGTTTGTTAATAAAGAACTACATAAATTAATTCAAAATTTAAAACAAGAAACAGAAGTTGCATTAATTAAATCTGACGAAAAAATTCTTAAAGCTATTAAACCTGTTTATGAAGTTATCTCATTCTCTGAAGCGTCAAGTAATTTAGCTAACTTAAATGGTATTGCCTTTGGAAATAGAAAACAAGGTAATAATTGAGAAGAAATTATGACAAATACTCGTTCAAGTGGTTTTGGAAAAATGGTTCAACTACGTTTGACTTTAGGTTCATACTTCTTGCATTCGGAAAATCAAAAAGAAATGTTTACTAAAGCACAACAAGTTAGAAGAATAATTAAAAATTATTTTGACGAATTGCACTCTAAATATGACGTTTTGATATACCCAGCATACGCTGATGTAGCTCCATTCATTGATTCAAGTCTAAATAAAGACCACGGATATATGGAATATATTTTAACAGGCGGAAATTTAGCTGGTAATCCTTCTATCACTATTCCTTGGATTAAAAAGGATAACTTGTTCGTCAACTTAGCAGTTGATGCGAAAATATATAATGATGAAAAATTACTTTCAAATTCATTATGATTAGAAGAAATTTTAGGAGCAAAAGATGAATAATTTTGAAGTTATTATTGGTATTGAAATTCACCTAGAATTAAATACAAAAACAAAAATGTTTTCTCCTACTGCTAATAATTTTGATGCTGAGCCTAATACAAATGTTAATCAAATTGATTTAGGTTATCCAGGCACATTACCTTTAGTTAATAAAGAAGCTGTTATTTCTGGTGTTAAACTTGCCAAAGCATTAAATATGTCAATTGATAACGAGTTACATTTTGACAGAAAAAATTACTTCTATACTGACTTACCTAAAGGTTTCCAGATAACACAGTTTTATAGACCTATTGGTTCAGAAGGATATTTATTTATAGAAACTCCTACAGGTAAAAAGAAGGTTGAAATTGAGAGAATTCACCTTGAAGAAGATACTGCAAGACAACATCACGATGAATATACTAAATTAGATTACAATAGAGCAGGTGTTCCATTAATTGAAATTGTTTCTCATCCAGTTTTAAGAAGTGCTGATGAAGCAGTTGCATATGTTGATATGATAAGAAGAATAGCTTTAAGTTTAAATATTTCTAGTGCAAAAATGGAGTTAGGTTCATTAAGAGCGGATGTTAATATTTCACTTAGACCTAAAGGATATAGTGGTTTTGGCACAAAAGTTGAAATTAAAAATATGAATAGTTTCAGAGCTATAAAAAATGCCATTGAATATGAAATTGAGTGACAAAAAAATATGATTTTAACTCATAAACCAATTTTGCAACAAACAAAAAGATATGATGAAGCTACCCAAAGTACAGTGTTAATGAGAGTTAAAACAGGTGCAATTGATTATAAATACTTCCCAGAACCTAATATCCCTTTTATTAAATTAAGTAATTCATTTATTAATAATATTAAATTAAATGAATTACCTTGAGAAAAAGAAGAAAGATATAAATCTGAAGAAATTCAAGATATTTATATTAGAAGTTTAGTGAATGACTTAGATTTAGCAAATTATTTTGATTCAATTAATTATCCAGATAGAAATAAATTAAGTAAGTTATTCTTTGCAGAAGTTGTTTCATTATCCAATTCGAAAAATGTACATCCAACACAGTTAAATATAAAACCTAAATACATTGAAGAAGCTATAAAACAGCTTGATTTGGAAAATATATCTGGTAAGTCATTCAAAGCATTAGTGCCTTTACTAGTTGATTTTGATGACGATTTAGTTCAATTAATAAATGATAATAACCTGAATCAAATTAGTGATAAAACAACTATTACTAATTGATTAACTGAAATTATCAATAATAATGAAAATACTGTTTCTGAATATAATGAAAGACCTGAAAGGGTAATGAAGTTTATACTAGGGAATTTAATGAAAGTTTCAGGCGGTAGAGTAAATCCTAATATCGCTAATACTATTTTAGTTGAATTATTAAATAAAAAATAACGAATATCACAATTTTAAAGCGATATTCGTTTTATTTTGCTTCGTTTTTTAATATAGCTAATTCTTCCGCATTAAGTTTTTTAATGTCGCCCAGTTTCATTTTTGAATCAAGACTTAAATTTCCAAATTTAACTCTTTTAAGGTATAGAACAGAATAACCAAACATTCCTAACATCTTCTTAACTTGATGGAATTTACCTTCATAAATTGTTAAAAAACAATGTTTATCATCTATAAATTCATAGTCATATTTAGATATTATGTCATCTTCAATTTTAATATCTGGATGTGTTGTTTTGAATTCTTCAGTAAATTTTTTATCTACTTGTACAAAGTATTTTTTAGGAACGTGATGTTTTGGATTTAATAATTTATGGCAAAGTTCACCATCATTACTTATGATTAGAATTCCTTCGGTATCTTTATCAAGACGTCCATAAGAAAAGTATTTTTCACGATCTAAATTAATTAAATCAAAGATAGTTGGATCATTTTTATCGTAGTTTGCACAAACGTATCCAGCAGGTTTATTAAACATAAAATATTGATATTTTTCATATTTAAGCTGTTCATTATTATATTCAACATAATCGGCCAAAACATCTATTTTAATGGGTTTTTCAATAATTTTGTCATTTACTTTAATTAGCTTTTTGCTAATTATTTTTTTAATTTCACTGCGTGATAATCCTGTGGTATCAGCGATAAATTTTTCTATTCTAATCATTGACATATTTATATATTATATCTTATTTAGGAAATAGAAAATTAGCACCCTAAGGCACTAATTAATAAGAAATTTATTTTCTAAAGTCAATAACTGCACGACCTAAGAATTCACCTTTTTGTAATTTGTCAAAAATGTCTGCAACTTCTTCAAGTCTTACAATCTTTGTAACTTCTGATTTAACTTTTCCTTCAGCAGCATATTCTAATGCCTCTGCTAAATCTTGTCTTGTTCCAACAATAGAACCAGCAATTTCTCTTTCACAAAGAACTGATCAGAAAATTGATACTTTAAAGTCATCTTTTCCTAATTTGTCTTTAGCTGGTAAACCAACTAACACTTGACGCCCTCCACGACGGAGCATTGACATACCTTGTTCAGCAGCACTTGGGTGAACTGATGTATTAACTACAGCGTGAACACCACCACCTGTAACCTTAATAATGTCTTCAATAAAGTTAGGGTTTTTAGCTGAGTTGTATGCGTATTCTGCACCTGATTTAAGAGCTAATTCGCATTTTTCATCGTTTAAGTCAATACCAATTGGACGGTATCCCATCGCTTTAGCATATTGGATTGCTAATTGACCTAAACCACCAACACCAATAACAGCTAAGTAGTTTCCTGGTTTTGTTTTTGCTTGTTTAATAGCTTTATAAGTTGTAACACCTGCACAAACAACTGGTGCACCTGTAATAATGTCTAATTTTTCAGGTACGATTCCTACGAAGTCTTCGTGACCAATTGCATATTCAGCAAATGAACCATCTTTAGTATATGCTGACATATTTTGGTTTGGACATAATGTTTCACGACCTGTTAAACAGAATTCACAGTATCCACAAGCATCGTGCAATCAAGCTAAACAAACTCTGTCTCCTAATTTAAGTCTTGTACATCCTTCACCTAATGCAACAACTTTACCAATACCTTCATGTCCTGGAATAAGAGGGTATTTTGGTTGTACTAATCAGTCATAGTTAGCAGCGTGTAAGTCTGTGTGGCAAATGCCTGATGTTTCCATTTCAATTAATACTTCTTTGTATTTTGGTTTTGGAACATCAACTTCTTTAACGCTTCATGTTTTTGGTTCTGTAACAACAAAAGCTTTCATTTTTGCTGGAATTTGTTTCATTTTAAATCTCCTAGTTCAATAATTTCCTTAATATAAATATGAGTTTTCTTCTCATATAACTTAATTTTATGCTTATTTTTTACACATTGCAACCATTTCCATATTTTGCATATTTGTGGTATGGAAACATTTGCAGACAAAAAATCACTATTTTTCTTAAATTAGTTTTTTATAGGTTTTTCAGCATAAAAAACTCTTTAATCATTGGAGGAATATGAATGATATATTAATTTATTTTTCACATATATTTAATGGAAATAACAAACAAATTTATAGAAGTTTAAAAAGTAGAAAGTCAATTGATGAAAACAAACTTTTAGAAATAAAAGAAAATTTGAGCAAAGAAGGTATTATAGCTGTCACAATTTTTGACGAAAAGTATCCAAAAGAATTAAAGGAATTGAGGTATTCTCCATTTGTTTTATATTGCAAAGGTAACACTGATTTATTAAATAAAGACATTATCTGTTTAACGGGTGAGTATAGCGATGATAAATCATTAATGAATATGCGAAATTTAACGAATGATTTGTCAAAAAAGACTGTTTTATTGACTAATAATTATAAAAATATGGATGAAGAAATAATAGATATTTATAAAAATAATCAAGGAGGAATAATTTATTTATTGCCACATGGAATTAAATATAATGAAGTTAAAATTGATGAAAAAAATGAGTTATTACTAACTCAATATCCTTTAGATAGGCATCCTACATTATTTTATTTTAAGGAGCGTAATGTTTTATTAGCTGCTTTAGCTAAATATTTAATTGTTTTTAGTAGTAAAAAGAACTCAGGCATCATCAATTTAGCTATGAATTTTGCAAACTTAAACAAAGAAGTTTATTGTTTTCCAAGTAATGTTTATGATGATGGAAATACATTTTTGCTTAAATCTGGAGCGAACTTAATGACACATATAGGAGATGTTAATTATTATTAATAATTTGCATTAATTTAATGCCAATTGCATCAGAATTATAATCACCAATGATTTCAGTTGCTACTTCTTTAGCTTCTTTTGTGGCATTGCCCATTGCGAAACTATAATCTGCATGTGTTAACATTTCAACATCATTTCCAGAATCGCCAAAAGCATAAGAAGTTAAAGAACTTAAGTTTTTAGTTTTTAATAAGAACTCTAATCCATGTCATTTAGAAATATTTAAAGGGTTAACATCAGTATAAATTGAATTTGTTAAATAAACAGAATATTTTCCCTTAAAAGCTGTTTTAAAGTGCTCTGTGACTTTTTCTGCTAAACCTTTATAACTTCTAATTGCCATTTGAGTAATTATAGCTTCTGGATTCATAACTGCTTTTTTCATTTCGCTATAGTCTGAAACATTTAATTTTGCTAAGTCCATAATATCTTGTTTTTGGCACCATTCAGGTAATTTACCATCAACACGGGGTACATATGAACCGTTAAAGGTTGTTGTATCAACCGTCATAATTAATTGATTATTTTTAGCAAATTCAAACATTTGTTCAAACGCATCAGAATCTAATTTACCTACAATAATTATTTTCTTGGCTTTAACATCGTAAATTAAAGCACCATTAGAACAGATAAAGTAGTCAAAGTTTTTAAATTCATCAATTAAAGGTAGTACTTTTAGTAGTCCTCTACCAGTATTTAAAACATTAATTCAGCCTTTTTCTTGTACTTTTTCAAGAGCCATTTTTGTATATACATTTATTGTATTATTAGACATTAATAATGTTCCATCAAGGTCGTATGCAAAGATTTTTTTATTCATAATTCTCCATTTCTATAATTTATATTATACATTTAGTAAATAAGTATAATAAACAAAACACTGTTATATTATTTTGATATATCAATCTGTTTGATAGTATGTTTAGTCAAAATTTTAATTTTAAAACTTTGACTATTACTTTTTTAATTAATTTGCACGTTAATATATAATATTAAATATGAAAAATGAAGAAACTCAAACAAATACTAATTTACCTGTTAATAAAAAACTTGAACACAGGAAGTCTGAATTAGAAAAAATGCATGCCAAAAATATGCATTGTTTAGAAAAAGAAGCTAAATGTCATAATGTGAAAGATGTGCAAAATCTAAAACTTGGTCGTTTTACTTATGATAATGACGAAGATAACAAATCTAAAAAAGATGTACGCAATAGAACAATTCTTTTATATGCAAAAAGATTATTTTTTATCTTTATAGCGGCCATAATTTTTAACTTTGGTGTAGTTGCATTCTTAAATCGTGGTGACACTATTCCAAGTGGTTTAAGTGGTTTCCCTATGTTGGCTGTGCTTATTTCAAAAAATAAGGGATATCCACAAGTAGAAAATTACTTTGCTTTAATGTTCTTAGCGGTTAACGTTCCTTTATTTTTAACTTTTGGACTAAAAGAAAAGAAAAGCTTCGTTTTACTAACCTTATCGTTTATGTTATTCCAAATTGTAGTTAACTTATTTTTCACATTAATTCCAGAAGTGAAAAAGTTTATTGCAAACAACATTAATATTGCCCCCGGTTGACATAAACAAATACATATTTTTGACAAAAACGGCATTAAAATAGGCGAATATGAAAATTCAATTAGTTGACCCCTTCTAGTAAATGGTTTCTTAGGTTCATTGTGTGCAGCGGCTGCAATTGCTATTGCTTGAAAAAATGCTGGTTCTACAGGTGGAACTGATATTGTTGCTTACTATTACTCAACTAAAAAACAAAAAAGTGTTGCATCAGTAATTTTTGTAATTAATATGACAGCTACTTGCTTATTCTTAGTTATTTTTGCATTTGCAGCACCACATAAAAAATCATTTGACTTAGGATTATTAAGCGAAGCGTTAATTAATAAAACAGAAACAAATACAAGTGATTTAGGTATTCTAAATATTCAACTTAATGTTAATGCAGATGCTTTACCTGCTTCATACTATAATTCAGTTGCTCCAAGAACTATTATAGGTTTAAGAGAAGTTTCTTCATTCTTATACATCGTTATTAATAATATTGTTCTTAATATAATTTATCCAAAATACAAAAAAGTATCTCTTGAGATCTCATGTAAAAATCCAGATAATGTTATTAAATACTTTAAAGATGTTAAATACTGACACGGATATACTATTTTGAAAGCAAAAAGTGGTTTCACTGGTGCTGACATATATGTGATTTCAACAACTTTATTATTATTAGAAACAAAAAGCATTATTTCGGATCTTAAATCTATTGATCCATCAATTTGAATTGCTATTAAGCCAGTTGATGGCATCCTTGGATCATTTAATACAAAATATGTTGAAGTTTAAAAGCTGGTTTCCCAGCTGCTACATTGTAATTTCAAACGCAACACTTTTAAGAGTATAAAATCTTAAATGTGGGGCGTTTTTTATATTAAAAAAACACCCCAAGGCAAGAAGACATCAAGATTTCATAGCTTGTAATAATGAAAAAAATTAATTATGAAATTAGAGTTAAATTAGAGTTCTTGCTAAGGACTACTATATATAGTATATCAAAAATAGCAGATAATTTAGGGTATAACAGAATTTCAATTCATAGAGAAATTAAGCAAAATTCTACAATTTGAGGTTATATAGCTGAAATAGCTGAATATAAAA
>NZ_JHXS01000020.1 GCF_000687775.1 Mycoplasmopsis felifaucium ATCC 43428 | reverse complement strand
ATTCAAAATTTTATGTGCTTTAGTTATAGAAATATGATTAAAATGAACCTTTAATCTGTTCCTATAAAATATTTGATTTGCGTATTCTAAGTCTTTTTCAGAATCATTAATGTAAACGTGAATGTGTTTAGATCTATATTTTATTTGGCTATTGTATGAGTGTTTTACCGTTGTTTCGATACAGTAAACATTGTTTAAACTTTTAAATTTCATTATAATTATATTGCCCTTTCTATTTGGTTTTTATATTTATATTTTAGGGCAAAAATTATAAAAGTGGGGTTCAATTTTGGAACCTCACTTTTATAATGAATATAATTATTGCAGTTAATATATTTGAATTAAAAATAAAACTAACCTTTTGGTTAGCGGCTGTTAATTTTTTACTATTATTCACAATTCATATTTTTTACTTTTAAAACTATAGTTATCAGTTAGATGTAGATCAAAAAAGATTTACTTTAGTTTTTAGTTCCTTTTAAATCTTCTGGGTGGCTTTCTTTCATTCATTTATTTCATTCTCTTAATAGTTGGCTTTCCAAGCCATATTTTCTTAAGTCTGCATCCAATTCTTCTTTTTTAATTGGGCAATCATCGTTTCATTTAATCATTTTAACTCCTCTTATTAACATATTCTTATACTGACATATTTATTTTAAAAATTATTAATTTTTATTTAATATCAGTTATCTGCTACTATATAAATTATTTCATATATGGAAACAAAACTTAAAATGTAGTAAAAATTTCATAAATATGTTTTTATAAAAGTTATATTATGAAAGTTATGTTTTTAAAAATTTTCAATATTATGTTTTTGAAGATGAATCTATAAAAGAATTTTATTATTAAAGGCAACAGCGTTTTATGAGGAAACATTATTTTTGTAATTTATATAACTTAGCACTCTAATATATAATTTAGAATAATAATTTATATATTAATAAATACAGTTCGAGGAAATATGGAAAAGAAAAAGAAAAAAAGAATAATAATTGGCTCTGTTTTTGCTGGCACTAGTGCTTTAGCGATTGCATTAGGATTAGGTATTGGCTTAGGCACTAAACAAAACAAAACAAAAAACTCTGAAGAAGGTAAAGATATAGATATTAAAAAATTAAGTCAGCTTTATATCAACAAAGTTAATCAAATTTTAGGAAGTGGATATGAAGACATTAATCCTTATAAACAAAAAATAATTGCAGAGTTAGAAAAAACAGACATTAATCCTGTTTTATTAAGTGATGATTTTTATATTCAACTTGTACAATTAGTTCAAAATTATACAAATGTAAAAAATAAAATAACTCAGGCTAAATCCTTATTTACCGATGCAGATTTTCAAATAGTTTATAAAAACATATCGGGTGAGCAAGTTAATATTTTTGATACAAATAAAGCAAATCTAAATCAATTAGTCAACAACACAAGTGAGTTGGCTAATTTTGAGGTAATTAATAATGAAATTTCACATTTAAATTTATTAAATAGTCAACAATATAATGAGGCTAATCAATTAAAAGAAAAATTTGATAAATTTAAACAAGCATTATCAATTGCAAAATTACAAGTTAATCAATCAATAGCGTTTACTAGCACAGAGTTTAAATTGGATTATCAAACTAATTCAAATTTTGATACTTATTTAGCTAAGTTAGAAAAAAATAATGAGCTTAAAAATCAAATCGACAACATCATAAGTCAATATGGGCAAGAAAACGAAATTGCACAAGATATAGATAAATTTAATGAGTTAAGAAGCAATGATAATAATCTAAATAATTTAGCTGAACTTAATAATAAATTAATTTTATTAAAAAATGATATTGAAACCAAATTAGCACAAAAATCTAAATCTAATACGGAACTATCTACATTTAAAAATGAAGCAAAAATTCAAATCAGTAATTCAGAACTTTTAACTGAACAAACTAAGCAAAAATTTAATGACTTAATTGACTTATCAATAACTAAAACAAATATTTTAGCTTATCTTGAAAGAGCTAAACTACTTAATTCAAATAAAAAAGAATTAAATAATACCGTTTCTTCTTTTGAGCAACTAAAAAATTCTAATGATTTGAATTATCTAAATAGCTCGAACAAATCTAATATTGATAAACATTACGAACTAAATTCATTTAATGATGATACCGAACCTAACAAATTAAAATTTAAAGAAAATATTGCTGAAGATGACTTAGTTTTCAACCAATTAAAGCAATATAAACAAGAATTTGATAATTTAATAGCTCATCTTGATGGCACAAGCAATCTTTTAAGAGTTAAAAATAGCTTTAAGCAAGTTTTAGTAAGTAAAAACTTTATAGATTCATTGAAAGCAAAAATATCTACTTGAATAGATGAACAAAATTTAGTATCACGCATTGAAGATTTAGAACAAAAAATTTCTAAATTTGATGATATTATAGTTGCCTATTCAAAAGCAACTGAAAATGAAAAAACATTAAAGACATCTAACCTAACTCAAGAACAACAACAAGAGTTAACAAACCTTAAAAATGCAGTAGTTATTAACTTTGATAACAACAAAATTAAAAACTTTGATATCGATTCTGTTGCTCAATATCAAGATGAATTAAACAAGAAAATCATTTTGTGAAATGAACACATTAATGAATTAAAATCCTACAGTAATGACTTTGAAGTTGATGAAAACTTCCAAGCATTAGCACAACAAAACTTACGTATAAGTTTGGATCCTAAACTAGATTATTATGATATTAAAAGATATCTAACTTCTCTGTCATTTACCAAAAATAATGCTAAATTATATATTACTGAACCTGAAAATGAGAACATTAACTACATTTTAAACAGTGTTAATCTTAAAAATGAAAATAAAAATATTGTTGAATTTAATTATTTAGCTATTTCAAAAACTAATTCAAATCTAAAAGCGAAAGTGAGTGCAGAATTAGATATATATCAGGTTAATAATCGTGTTAATGTTAATGATTTAGTAGCAAATGTTAATGTTCAAAATTTAGATGAATTATTTGATATAAACTATTTAGCGTTAAGTAATATTAGTAAAATTGATTTGAATATTACAAATATTAATGATTATATAAAGAAAGCTAAAACCTATATTTCGGATTATTTCACTTTTGATATTAAACAAGGTCAATCAAATTTAATTGATAATGATAATAAATTAAGTTTTCAAGTAGATCTTTATTTAAACCAAAATTTAGTTAAAACACTTGATTTAAAGTCATTGCAGGCAATTGACTTTAAACCTGACCAAACTTTTGAAGCAAATATTTCTTTATCTAATTATTTCCTTGAAAGTGAACCTTATTTTGATGATAGTAGAAATAGTTTTGCATATTTTGCTGATATGACTAATTCAAAATATGAATTAGCAATTCAAGAACAGGGTATTTTCAGATATTGATTCTGAAAATACCAAATAGCTCCATTTTATGAAACTATTAAATCAGAATTTAATAATAAAGTATTCAAATTAGAACCTGTTTCAAACCCTAATCCAAGAGGAAAATTAAAACAAGATGGTATCCCTGTTTTTGATAAAGAATATGCTAGTTATGCACCAAATGAATTAACTTTCGATGAAGTTAAGCATATTATCTTGCGTTGATTTAAAAAACAAGACAATAACCTAATTAATTGAAATGTTGATAATCAAATTAATGTTGATTTTAAATTGCAAAACTCTCATTTATATGACATTGAAAACTTACCACTTAAACCGACAGCTAACTTTATATTTATTTTAACTAAAGGTCAATTAACTAAAGAAATTCAATTAACTATTACTAAGAAGAATTACTATAAACCAGCCGTTAATACTGAAAATGCTAAATATATCGATAAAATTCATGATATATTAGCCGATAAAACTGGCCAAAAATTATTTCAAATTCTTAAAGTTAAAGATCCAACTAAAACAAACGGGCATTATTCAGTAATTCAAGGTGATCCAGCTGAGTTAATAAATCAATTATATGAGTGACCAAAAATTGGTGAATACCAAATTTTTGCTCGTAAAACATTAGCTAAAAACAACTTAGCAGGTACGGCTGATATTGTCTTTTGATACAAAGATAAAGCAGGAAATTGAATGCCTTATAACACTGATGCATCCACTCCAGATCGTACTTTTGAAGCAAGCAATTTTATTACAATCAAAAACTGAAAACCTGCTCAATATCGTGATATAAAACCGCAAAACGGCTCTACATTTACGGATGCTGATTTCAATCCAATTAATGAAGCAAATGTAAATAACAATATTGAACAAAGTGATATTGATGCTATTAATCAGCTTAATGCTCGTAATTTTGATTATCGTAAAGCAGAGGCTGAGAGAAATGGTTCGAGTTCAGTATTTTATAGGCTAATAGATCCGGCTGATGTTGTTGCTCAAAATGCATCATTGATGTTAAATTATGTTTTAACCATCAAAAACACACCTGTTGAAGATAATAAAAATAATGGAAGTTTTAGCAACACTGCACCAGCAAGCACAACAAATCCGGATGGAACAGCTGCTTCTAATACTCCAAGCAAAGCTAACTCAATTGCAATTCAAAACCAAGAAATTTATTCAAATAGTGACCAACCAAATAATGTTGATACCAACGCACTATATAAAAAATATTTCATTTATTTTTATGATGTAAAAAATGAAGCCAAAGGCCAATTAAGCTTTAAATTAGGCTTTATCAACAAAGAAAATACTAATAAACGTTATAAAACTAACCATAGAATAACCTTAATTAATTTAGTTAATGACTATAAAGTTAAGTTATATCCTGAAGTGATATTAAATAAAATTAAATACTCTGATTTAACTCTAAATAATTTATCAAGTATTGCTGCTTCACAATTGAATGTTTCAAACTTTAGTCAATATGTAAATATTAATGAGCAAGTTTTAACTTACAATAACTTTACAATTGATAAAAATAATATAACTTTAGCTGAAATTAAACCACATCAAGGTAATAAAGCTTATATTAGACTAAAATATCAAGCAAATCGAGCAAGTATTGAAGGTAGCACTTGATATTTATTGGATGGTTTTAGTTCATCGGCTAATTCAGATGCTAACTTAAATATTAGTAAAACCAATCCTTTAACTACTATTTATGATTCGGCAAACTCAATAACTCGTTCTAGAGAGCTTGAGTTATATGCTAAAGATGCTTTATGAAGTGAAGATAAAGTTAATAATGCAGCTAACTTCACACTTAAAGCGAAATATTTAGCCCAAACTTTTGAAAAAGAAAGTGCATCAAACCGTAAAATTTATATTCATTTATTTGGCAATACATTAGTCCAAAACTTTAAGCGTGCTTCACGTATTACTGGCAGAAATAAAGATGAAGGGCAAGATTTAGTTTTAGATTATGAAGAACTTAAAAAACTTAAAACTATTACATTAAATGGACAAACTAAAAATGTTTATTTTGAAAATTCAAGCAAAGGCCAAGTTCCTGTTATTGATTATTCATTAACAGCTACCTTAAAACAAAATAATGATATTGATTTTGTTTTTAAAGTAAATAGTGAGCAATATAAATTACACGTTGGAACTGTATCAGATAATGTTTATAAAGGAGCAAATTTCTATAATAGTACTCAATATGATGAGTTTAACCCTGAAAAAGCCTTTTTATTAGCTAGAAACGGGGCTGCATTCCATATTGAATATACAAATAACCTTGAGGATGAAGATTTTGGAGTTAAAACCAATGAATTTAACTATCATAAAATTGATTTTAATCAAGAAAATCAACCTATAGCATTTTATTCAGATCAAAAAGCATACGATTTAAACACATATAATCCTAACCAAAATGTTAGCTATAAATTGCACGATGGTTATTTAATGGATTTTGAATTTTTACACAAAGAGTATGATGCTAAATTAGATCAAAGTAATTTAATCAAAAATGCACGTGAAAGAACCTTTGGTTATAGATTTGGTTCGGCTACAATGCTAGCTAAAGTTAATAATGATCCTAACGACGGTAAATTTTATATTATCACTAATAACCACGTTGAAGCAGGCCATAATTTTGATCTAACTACTTTAATTGATGATAATTTACCAAAAGCAAGTCCGGGTGGATACTTCGCTATTTCAGCACCAGATTATGAAAATGCTATTGATGCAGGTTTTAGCTATTGAGGCGGCTTATACAATGTTGGTAACATTAATAGTAAAATTGTTTGAACTGGTGTAAGTCAAAAAGATAAACAAGGAAATGGTCAAGGTTTCGTTGATATCACTGTTTCAATAGTTGATATAAATCCACTTATTACTAAAGCTAAACAAAACGGTTTATTTTTACAAGCATTTTGACTAGAAAATTGGTTTAATTTGCCAAACTTAAGTCTTAATACCAACGGTGAAGAAGATCTAGAATTTTTAGCACCAACACGTAAACATTATGCTTTTAATGGTTTCCCATACGGTAAACAAAATGGTTATATCGCTAATAGAGCAAGTGGTGCTGATAATACAATCGGTTTTAGTCGCCAAAATGGATATGTACAAACATTTTTCAATGCTGGTAATTCTGGTACAGGTGTTATTGGTCCTGATAATGAATATGTTTCAACTATCAACTCAGGAGCACCTTTAACTTTTTTACAATCTTGAACTTACAGCACTAATTCAAATAATTATTTTGGTATAAACTGGGATAATGAAAATCCATTAGAATTAAAAAATAATAATTCCTTAGCTGCCTTTATTACGCGTTTACACGCTAAAAATCCATTGAATTATTCGTTACCATGATACTTTAAAGAATTTGAAAAATAAAATTAGGTATTAATATATTTCAAACACCCGCATTTAAGCATATACAGTCTTAAATACGGGCATTTTTTATATAAAAATGTTAACGGCGGGATGATTTTACACTCACAACAGGGAAATAGTGAAAACTAATTATGATGTTAGAGTTTTGTAGAGTTAGTACAAGAATACTATATTGGAAACAAAAGACTAAATAATGTTAAGAAATGGATAATTAAAAGAAAATTATAAATAAGACACTAACATACTATAAATATTTAAAAATCACCATTTTATTTCCAATGTATTGCTAAACGCAATATATTTTGTATAATTTTATAAAGGAAGTAATAATATGTCAAGAACATCAAATATATACATTCGTGTTGAACCTAATATAAAAGAACAAGCTGAAGCTATATTAGAAAAATTAGGAATTCCTATGTCAAATGCTGTTTCAATTTTTTTAAGACAAATCATTATGCAAAACGGTTTACCATTTGATGTAAAAATTCCAGAAAGTAAGATAGTTAACTATTCAGCTTTATCATCTGAAGAATTTAATAAAGAAATGATAAAAGCACATAAAGATTTTGAAAATAAAAAAATTTATAACATTGATGAAGTTGAAAGAGATATAAATAATGAATTAAAAATATGAAATATAAAATAATATTTTCATTGAACGCAAAAGATGACTTGGTTTGTATTGTGAAGTACATTACTTTTAATTTATCTTCTCCTAACATTGTGCAAAAACAAATTATGCGAATAATAGATGCGATTAAAAATCTTGATGAATTTCCAAATATGTATCCGATGTGTGATAATAATTTTTGAAAATCAATAGGTCTTAGAGCAATGCCAGTTGATAGCTATTTAGTATTTTATTTGCCTGATGAAAATCATAAACATGTGAAAATATATAGAGTTTTTTATGCAAAAATGGATATTGATGAAAAACTAAACGAAAATATAACTTTTGAATAGTTATTATCGTTTTAATAACTTATATTATTATTAAATATACTAACTGAAAAATATTTCCATAATATATTTTACAAAAACAGTTTTTTATTATATTATTGTATACGGCGCATTTTGAAAATGCACAAAAGGAGGACCTAAATTATGGGTAAAAAAGCAGTTATTTTTAGTGACGTAGATGGTACATTATACGCACGTGATTGTTATGTTTCTAACTTTAATTTAGATATCATCAAAAACAATAATTTAAGTTTCAATATAGCAACTGGAAATCCAATTTGTCCACGTATGTTAAAATTAGCTAAATTAACTAATGCTGATTATATTATTGGTTCATCTGGTGTTCAAATTTTTGATTATAAACATAATAAATTTATTAAAGAAGAATTACTTGATAAAGAAACTGTTTTAGCAATTTTTAAATTATTTAAAAAACATAATATTCCAGCAGCGGCTTGATCAAGTGAAGTGTTTTATATCTTTAGAGAAGAAGAAAAAGAATTCTTGAATAAGATTTACTTTAGATATGAAACTTTTGACCAATTCACCTTATACAAAGGCGAAGATGATATTAAACCAGTAGCTAAAATTGAAGTATATTTTGACCACATTGATAATGTTGATGACTTAATGACTGAACTATCAAAATTAAATTGCAAACTTATTAAAACGCATATGAACTTAGAAATTTTATCTAAGGGTGCTTCAAAAGGAAAAGCAATTATGTGAATGCTTGAAAATGTATTCAAGAATTACACAAAAGAAGAAGTTATGGTTATTGGAGACAGCGAAAATGACTTCTCAATGTTCAAAAGATTTAACTATTCATATGTAATGGATAATGCTAAAGCTGAAGTTAAAGAAAAAGCTAACTTTATAACTAAAGCCGTGCAAGAACACGGTCTTGGTTATGCTGTATTAGACTACTTAGAAAAGTTCAATAAACTTCAAGAAAATAAAAAATAATCATTCAAATAAGTTCTGTTGCTTAAAACAGAGCTTTTTTGTTAAAATTTATTAATAATAAATTTAATTAAGCGAGGTATAGATGGCTAGATTTATAGATGAAATTAAGGTAACTTTAGAAGCCGGTAAAGGTGGGGACGGAATGATTTCATTCCGTCGTGAAGCTCACGTCGATAAAGGCGGACCAGATGGTGGAGATGGCGGAAGAGGCGGAAACATCTATTTTGTAGGTGATCCAGGAAAAAATACTTTATTAACTTTATATGGCAATAAAAAAATTACTGCTGAAGATGGAGTTAACGGTGGCCCTAAAAACCTTTATGGAGCAGCTGGAAAAGATACATATATTAAAGTTCCACTAGGCACAATTGTTTATAAAGATAATAGAATAGTAGCTGATATCATTGAAGAAAAACCTTATTTAGTTGCTCAAGGTGGTATTGGTGGCCGTGGTAATATGAAGTTTAAGTCTGCCAAAAATACCGCTCCAAGAATTAAGGAAAACGGTTCTAAAGGCGAAAAATATTTAGCACATGTTGTCTTAAAAGTTATGTCTGATGTTGGTATTATCGGTAAACCAAGTGCAGGAAAAAGCACTCTTTTAAGTGCCCTCTCTAATGCTAAAGCTAAAATTGCTGACTATGAATTTACTACTTTAGTTCCTCAATTAGGATTAGTAAAATACCACGATGAATCATTTACTATAGCAGACTTACCAGGTTTAATTAAAGGAGCTTCAGAAGGAAAAGGATTAGGGATACAATTCTTAAAACATATTGAAAGATGTAGGGTAGTTGTTCAAATTATAGATTTAGGAGACGAAAACAAAAATCCTATTCAAGACTACGAAACCATAAATCAAGAATTAGCAAACTTTAGCTTAAAATTAGCTAATAAACCTCAATTAGTAGTTGCTAATAAAGAAGATATGCCAAGCTTTGAAGAGCACTTAAAAGAATTTCAAAATAAATATCCTGATGTAAAAATTATTAAAATTAGTGCATTACTTCGTGAAAATTTAGAAGAGCTTAAAGATCAAATTTGAAAACTTTTAGAAGAAGCTAAATTAGCTCCAGTTTCAGATGAAGAAGAAAACGAAGAAATAGTTGAAATTAAGCTTGAAAATGATTATAAAATTGTTAACCCTTATAAAGGTTTCTTTGAAATATCTGGCCCTAAAATTGAAGAATTATGACACAAAATACCTCTTGTTAGTTTTGATAACTTATTAAGATTTAATAATATATTAAAGAAAATTGGTGTTTGAGATGAATTAATTAAAATGGATATAGAACCCGGTGATACTGTTAGAATTTTTGATTATGAATTTGAATGAGATGGAGATAATTAAAATACTTCAATACATTTAAAATATTATTAATGTTACTATATATAGCAAAGTATATCTTTTAAAGTTATGCTTTTTTGATTCGTTGTATGCTACTGATAAATTTATCAATTTAAAAAATAAAATAATAAAAATTAACATCTTATGATGTTAACTAATATTTTGTTTACTAATGGAATTAGTATAAAAGAAACTATTCAGAAGGTAAAACGGCAGGAAATATATCTTTATTGTTCGCTATATGTTTTTGACTAAAAACAATTACTTCAGAACCATCTTTTTTATAAAAAACAAAAGTATAGAATTTACCGCTTTCTAATTTTTGATCTCCATCAAAACTTCATTTTAATGGATACTCTTTAGATGGTTCAGCAATTGCAGAAGCAATTTTTATCACTACAGGTTTTACTAACGTATTATCGTTAGTAGATTTAACTTCAGTAGCAAAAGCTAATCATTCCCCTGTTGCTCCTTTAACTGGTGCAAGGTGTAATTTAATATTAAAAATACCATTTTTATCCATTTTGTTTGATCTTGTAGCAGCTGGATATATTAAAGTTCTTACTTTTAAATTACCGTTAAAATTTTTAATACCATATTGAGTAAAATCAAGATCATAGTTTTTGGGATTATTAATTTCTGTTATATCTCTTTGTTCTCTATTATTTTTATTAATAGGATGTGATGGATCTTCTATTTTATGGCACGACGATGATAATATGATAGTTGATAATGATGATACTGGTGAAAGATAATATTTAAGAAAATTCCTTTTATTCATGTTTACTTTTCCTTTCTTATTTAATTAAAAATATTAATTTATAACGACTGTATTATACAAACAAATTATAAAAAGTATATTTTAATAATATAAAATGTAAAAATATGCATTTTTTATAAAATATTTATTTTATTAAATAATTTTTGTTTATTGTTAGATTAATTTATAACATATTAAATTATGTTTATATGTTAACAATTTAGTTCCTCTTAAAATGATAATGTGATTTAAAATAAAAGTTAACACCATTTGATGTTAACTTCATAAATTTATTTTGTTTAATTTAAACTGTTTATATAATCTTTTAATTCCTTAATTATAGCAGTATAATCAACATCTTTAAGAGTTTTATAAATACTATTAGCTTTAATTTTAGATTCTATTGTTTCATTATTGCTTATATTGTCTTCTAATATAGATGTTAAAAAATTAATCTTTAAAATTGTATTTAATTCTTCGCTTGTTGATCTGCGTAATAAATAATCTAATAACTTAGATTTATTATCTTTGCTTTGTCATCAGCTCAATATCTTTTCTCCAAGATCAGAAATACTGCTATTTCAATTTATGTTTCCATATTTATCTTTCATATACTTCATACCGTTTAATGTATGTAGTAATTCACTATATTCTTTTGGTAAATTAGAAGCATAATAGCGTAAAAGAGAATCTATTTCAATTAAGATTTTACAATTAATATTTGTAAATTCTATAATCTTAATATAATCATTTGTAACTTTTTGCAGAGCTTCCATGAATGGATTAAGCGTATTAATTATGTATTCAGTGTTGAGATTTACGGAGTCTCATAAACCAAAAGAATCTTTTACAACATCAAATAATTTCGATCAGTATTCAGTATCTCCAATTGTATAAAATGAATTTGATACTAAAGCTCTATATCTATTTTCTTCAGATTCAGAATTAAATGTTTTTGGATAATATCCGAGTAATTGATTTTTAGTTCATAAGTTACCAAAATTTAAATAATCCAAACCAATTGTAGCGGGATGACCATGTGAATCAATTCCACCAATCGGTACTCATCAATTACTTACATCTTTTGGTAATAAATCGTTTTCATATTTTAAAAATTTATTTTTAATATTTTCAATATCATTGCTCAAAGTAAAATATTTATTGAATTTTAAAAATCATAAGACTTGACTTGAAAAGTCTCTTATTAAGGTTGTCTGCATAAATATATGATTACCTATAGATTTATGAAAAGTATCAAATAATTTTATTAAATTATCATAATATGAAGCATATAAATCATTAACAGCTTCTCCATTATTATCAGAGAGAATATCACTTATAGAATTCATTTGTTTTTTTAATGAGGTTAAAATATTTGAGTATTCGGTTTTATTTAAGACATCTCTTATCGTATTATTAAAAATATTTGAATCATTATTTAGATCGATAGGATGGAAATCAATATTATTATTATTTTTTAAGAATGAAACTGCTTCTTCTGCATTTTTTAATAAACTTAATTTATCCTTATAGTTAGTAAAATGAGATTTAAAATCATCTACATTATTAGCTAACTTAGCTTGTTCTAATTCAGATTCAATTCCATTCCAATCGTAAATTCTTTTAATTTCATCAGAAGCATTTTTATATTTGTTATATAGATATTTTTGGTTAATAGAATAATCATAAATCATATCTTTGATAGAATTAAAAACACTATAAAATGTAGTATTTAGCAGATTATTAGTGTTTTCTTTGACTTTTTTCATTCCTTTAATTCCGACTGCTTTTTCAAAATTTTCAGGATATTCATCAACTATTTTTTGGATTTTTTTCTTCAGTTCATTAAAAATAAGAAAATCAGAACGTCTTATAACATCACTATCGAAATTATATTGAGTCATATTTGAATAGTAGCCAAATAAACTATCAGTATTATCATTTAATCAATCAATAAGACGCTCCGATTCTCCAGGAGAACTATTAGCACCGTGTCTAGTATCTTCAACTTCTTTTGATCAATTCTCTGCATTTAATTTAGCAGCTTCTAACTTCGCTGTAGCATCAACCACACTTTCATAATTAGAATAATCATTAATAGCTTTAGCGTCAGCTAAAGCAGCTAAATAAATATATTTTAAGTCTGAATAGTTTGGTACATTCTCAACTTTTTTTAACTCTTCTTGAACGCTATCTCTAGATTCAATAAAATCATTATAGACTTGGTCATAATCTTCAGAATAGTTTTGGTTTTTTAATTCTTCAATGGCTTTATTAATAAATTCATTTAATTTTTGATTAACGTTATTTAATGAAGCAACACTTGTATCAATATCATAAATTTTGTTTTGAGATTCATCAACAATCTTATTGAAATTAGTTTTTAATTCTTCATATACTGATGGGTTAAGTTTATTCTTAATTTTATTAGCTTTTAGAATAGTTTGAGTCAATCTAGCTACAGCAACATGTCATTCATCTAAAGCTTTATGAGTTCTTTCATAAGCTTCTTGATAAATATTTTCAATATTATTAATAAGATTATTAATAATATCAGATGTAACATTATCTGTAGTTTTAACTAAATCATTTAGTTTTTTAAGGCTATCTTCAAGTTTTTGTTTATATTCACCTAATTGAGGGTTATCGGATTCAACTGAAATTAAGCTTTCAACTCTTGAAGTTAAAGCATCAATTTTAGTTTTTTGGTCATCGCTAATTTTATTTTCATTTATATTAGATAAAGCATTATCATCAACAGGTTTTTCATAAACCTTTTTGGGTGTAATAGAAGAAATTAAAACTGTGCTTCCTGCTACAACTGTGCCTGAAATCCCTATTATTAAGCTTGATATCTTCTTTAGTTTTTTAGAAGTCATTATTTACCTCGGTTCATATATATATATATAT
>NZ_JHXS01000019.1 GCF_000687775.1 Mycoplasmopsis felifaucium ATCC 43428 | reverse complement strand
TGTAGGTTGTTCAGTTGTGGTTGAACCTTCTGTAGTTCCTTCAGGTTGTTTAGGTTCTTCTTGATCTTTAGTTTCTACTGGTGTTGTAGTAGTTTCACCTGTTGAAGGTTGTTCTGTTGTAGTTGAACCTTCTGAAGTTCCTTCGGCTGGTTTAGTTTCATCTGTTGTAGGTGTTGGACTTACATCTGTGCCTGGAACTGTTTCACTTTCGGTTACTGGTTTAGAAATCGCCAAACTTAATGAATATTCTTTTTCACCAAGTGTTTTACCATCAACTAAATAAAGTTGTCAGTATAAAGTATAAGTAATTTGTCCATCAACTTCAGTTTTTTGAACGAAAATACCTTTTCTAGTTGAATTTTTATCTTGAAGCTTGAATCTATTTGTTCCGATTTGAGTTGTTTTTGTTCCATGGGTAGAGAATGAACTACCTAAGTCACCGCCTAAAGTAATACCATCGATATTTTCTTTTTGATTTCCAATTGTTACTATAGCATTTTTAATTCCAATTGATCCAGCTTGTGTAGCTATTGCTTTATCAAATTGATTAGCGATCTCATCTTTTTTAGTTTCATCAATAACAAATAATTTATTTTGTTCTGATAATTTATATGCTTCTGGATTCATGTATTTAGATGATTCATCTTGTGCGGTTCCAGGAGTGGTTGGCACTTCTGGAGCTGGTTTTGTTATTTCTGCTGTGGAAGTTGTACTTGTATTTGTGTTTGTTGTTTCTGTGTTATTTGTTGCGGTTGTATTTGAAGATGTTGTAGATGTTTTTACTTCTTCTTTTGCTTTTTCCTTATTTCCACATGAAACAGCAACAATAGGCAATGTCATTGCTGAAATTCCACCTATAATAGGCAATGCCAATTTTTTAAATAATTTTTTCATTTATTAATATCCTTTACATTACTTTGAATTTTTCAAATTAATAATAAGGCATATTATTATTATTATTATTATCTGACAAAATGTGGAATTTTTCCATATTTCGGCAAAAGAAAACACCCTTTCGCAAGAGTGTTGTAATACTAGGCTTTTAATTGTTGTTCATAGTATGTATTAATCATTGTTTGAACTTTTTGATCTACTGGACTAATAGCAACATGTTGAACATTATAAGTAAATTCGTGTCAGCCTTTGAATGTTTCAGTATCTTTATGTCCTATTGTGTACTCATTTTCAATTTTGTACAAGTTTCTAGCATAGTTCTTTTGATATTCATTTTGTTCCGCGTATTTTGGATCATCCGATGGGATTAATGGATCATTAAATGTATTTTCATATGCATAGTTATAAACTAAGTTAAATGCTGGAGTATATCTAACATAATCAAAGTTTAAGAATGAACCATAATCTTTATAAGCTTGACTTGAAGCATCATCAACTGCTTGGTTAACTTTTTCTTCAGTTCAATCGCTTTCTTTTTTATCTAAACCGCCTAAAAAGGTATCTTTTGAACTTTCAATAATTGTTTGAGCAGTTTCTTCATTTGTATCCTCCGATATAACTAAACCATCAACAAGAAGTAAGTTAACACTTGGACGAATAAAACGAATTGCACCATCAGGAACATCGCTATTTGAAATATTATCTCTTGAATAGAATGCATCCAAAGCATCACCATTATAAATAATACCTACGTTTGTAATTTTTTCAGGATCAATTAAGGTATTTAATAAATCTTGTCCATTGCCGCTTGTTCTAACGTGTTTTGTATTTGTGATTTTGTATCCAGTTCCATCTTTAAATAGATTTAAGAATTGGTCGATTAAATCTTTATAAATAGTTGTAACAACTTCTCTTTGAGTTAAGTCAGTTTTTTCGTGAACAATTGCACCGCCAGAAGGTTGAGGCAAGTGTTTACCAGTTTCGGTATTTAATCTATAAGATGAACCATAAACCATATTATCTCTAACTGCATCTGTATATTCATAGTATTTAAATGCGTCTTTATCATTATTAGGTCCAAAAGGATTTCTAATAGTTTTAAGTGCATCAATCATTGGGATGGTGTGATTTAATAAAGGTTCTGGGTTGTTGTAAATTTTATATAGATCTTTATTAATTTGAGTTTCAAGATCTTTTGTTATAGATTCAAAATAAGATGCTACTGAATTTGTGTATAGTTCTAGGTATTTTTTGTATGAATCTGAGTCTTTATCTTCAGGTTCATCTTTACCAGGCGACTTATAAATTTTATTATAAGCTGAAAGCTTAAGAGGGTTATAAGCTATAACCATATCTTGAGCGAAATAAGGTATGAAATAGTTGTATAAGTGAATTTTATCTTCATTATTTTCATAATCCTTATTGTAGAATTGCGTTCCGTCAGCTTTTAATTTTGGCTTTCCGTTTGGTTCGTAAATTGGAATATCTTCAAAATATTGATCGTATGAAGCTAGGTGATTAAAAACGATAGGAGTGAGAATTTGTTTTAAGTTTTCTGAAACTGATAAAGCATCATTTCAGTTTTGGCCATAAATTTTCTTAAAGTCTTTAACTGTGAATTTTCTTAATTTACTTTTGCCTGTGTAATCATTAATTATTAGCTTAGCTGCTTGTCCATCATTACCAATTCCACCAGCTGTTTTATGGGTTAAAATAGCTTTTGAAAATTCATTAATTGTTCCAAATTCTTTATATTCAAACTTTTTGTTAAGTTTTTCAATAATAAATGGATCCATATATGATTGGTAATTATAGAAAACTGGCTTGAATTTTTCTTTAGTATATTTGTAAGCTAAAGCACCAGAAACTCCAGCAACTGTAACTATACCCAAAGCTGTGAAACCCACTGATTTTGTTAATACTTTAGATTTTAAAAAGTATTTGAATTTAGTTCATTTAGATACTTTTACATTTTCATTGTTTGGCTGTAAATTAGGAGTATTTGTGTTTTTAGTTTCCATACTTTTCTCCTTTTACAGTGATTTCAATTGTTTTTGTTTCTTGAAATAATTGTGTTTTATAGTTTTTTGAAGATAATTTACGTTTAGCTTTTCCGATTGCGATTGATTTATAGGTAATATAGGCAATATTTCCTGTAATAACAATTATTAATAAAGCGGCACCAACTACTAAACCTCAAGCTCTAAATTCACCTTCGTAAAGTTTAGTGCCTAATGTAGATGTATTTGAAACAGTTCTTAAAATAATGAAGTCATCAAAACTTAAGAATGCTGAAACTAATGCAGCAAATACGATTGAAGGAATCATATATACAAAATAAGTTTTAAACCAGGATCTAACTTTGTTATATCCTAAGTCTTGAGCAGCTTCTAATTGTGAACAATTGAATTTTTCGCTTCTTGGAAACATCAAAGTAATTCCATAAGGTAAGGCCATAACTGTATGTCCAACAATACCTCTTAATAAACCTTCTTGGGTATTTACTAATGTACCGAATAATGCAGCGAATAATAAGGCTAAACCTAAAGCGATAATGTTATCTGGGTTGATTAATTTAGCATTGTTAATTGCGTGTATTACTTGTGTATATTTTTTATTTTTTTGTCTTCACATACCATAGCAAGTAAGTAGAGAAATCGTAACAACTAAAACAGCAACTGCAACAGCAATAATAATTGAGTTTAATAATGCAATTCCTCTTCCTTCATTGAAGAAGTATTTTCAGTTATCTCCTGTAAAACCATTTCAAGAAGATCTAATAAAACCTTTTTCGGTTGGTTTATTAAAACTAAAAATTGCAGCGAAAAATAATGGGATATATACTAATAAAAGTATTAAATGGATAAAAATCCCACGAAATCATCTTGAAACTTTATTATGCATGATGACCTCTCATTTTTCTCATAATTAATTTAGGGATAAAGTTAATTAATCCGTATGTACTCATAAATACAACAGCTACTACTAAAACAAGTGTAGTTCCTAATGAAACTTCAAATTTATTAGCTGGATTTGTATAGTTGTTAATCATTGTACCCACTGTTTGCAATTGTGATCCATCAGGAAGTAATTTATCACTGATAACAAAGTTAGTTGCACTTGATAAGAAAATTAACCCAAACCCGCTTAAAACAGCCTTAGAAGCATAAGGTAAGATTACTTTAATCATAGTTTTAAATGAGTTATAACCTAAATCATGAGAAGCTTCAATAATGTTTTCTGGCATGTCTTTAAATACTGAGTATAAAGGCATAATCATATATGGAAGGTTTAAGTATGTAAGTCCAAAAATCATAAATCAAATTTCATTTAAGTTATTTTCGGTTGGAACAATACTTAAGAAGAATCCTCTAACTGCGTAAATTTTAGCAATTGTGAAGATAACCATAGGACTAAGCATTAAGCTCATTGCGTAAATTGGCACAATTTTGCTTTTGCTTCTAGCTACGAAATATGCATACGGGAATCCTATTAATAAACATAAAACCGCTGAAACTATACCAATGTATAAACTTCTTCAAATTTTTGTTCATGTTTTAGGATCCTTCACTAATTCAGCTGAGTCAAAATTTGCTTGTCCCGCTGATGTAAAGGCGTTTACGACAATTAATAAAAGTGGCGTAACTACTAATAAGATAGCAATGAATAGATAAGGTAAGATTAAAAATAATCTTTTATTAAGTCCAAGTCTGGCTTTAATTTTTGAATTCATTTGTTTCGTAATCCCACTTGCTATCTTTGTTCATTAAGTGAATTGAATCAATTGTTCAGCTAATATCAACTAAGTCACCTAATTCAAACTTTTTACTTGTTTCAACAAAAATATGTTGATGAGCATCCAATTTAACTTTAAGGTAGTAATAACTTCCTCTATATGATAAGTCAGTAATTGTTCCTCTAAGTTTTTCTTTAGTTGATTTTTTAGTTGTAGTTTTCTTAGTTTTTTCTTCTTCTAAATCAACAGCAATAATATCAACGTCTTCAGGTCTAATTAAAGCATCAACTTCTTGCAAGTCTGCAAATTCATCTTCTTCATGAACTGTTTTGAAGTTTTTGCCCAAAATATCTACTGTACAGTCTTCTTTGTGAAATACACCATTGTAAATATTTGAATCGCCAATGAATGAAGCTACTCATTTATTAATTGGGTAGTCATAGATTGCTTTAGGTGTGTCGTATTGTTCAATTCTACCACCACGCATAATAGCGATTCTATCTGATAATTCTAAGGCTTCATTTTGGTCGTGTGTAACGAAAATAAATGTTAAACCTAATTTTTGTTGCAAGCTTCTTAATAATACTTGCATTTTTTGTCTAATTTTGGCATCTAATGCACTTAAAGGTTCATCAAGTAAAAGAATACTTGGTTCAATAATTAAACTTCTAGCAAGGGCAACTCTTTGTCTCATACCACCAGAAAGTTCAGTAATAGCTTTCTTTTCATTTCCTTCTAAACCAACTAACTTAACTATTTCTTTAACTTGTTCATTAATTTCGTCTTTTGTTAGTCTTCTTTTTAAGAATTTATTTTCAAAAGCTTCTGTTTGTTGTTGAACATAGTTTTCTCAGTATGAATAGTTAAAGTCTGATCTATCAAGTCATTTTTGTCTACGGCGATATGTAATTGTGTTTGGTTTAAGAGTTTCCATTTCTTTAATGTATTGCTCTTGTAGTTTATCCAATTCAAGCATTTTTTTGTTAGCTGTAGCAGCTCATTGTTTTTGCTTTTCAACTAGCATCTTTTCATATTTAGGATTAATTACTTCCTTAGGTACTCTTTTTAAAGGCATACCGAATTTAATATTTCCTTCAACATTTAAGTTAGGGAATAGGGCATAATCTTGGAAAATTGTTGAAAGGTCCCTTTTGTGAGGTGCTAAATCTTTAATATCTAGCCCATTAAATTTAATTTCTCCACGTGTTGGCTTGTCAAAACCACCGATTAATCTTAGGATAGTAGTTTTACCACTACCACTAGGTCCAAGAAGCGTAACGAACTCGCCTTTAGCAATGTGTAAGTCTACATTGTCTAATACAACTTTGCCATCGAATTCTTTAAAGACTTCTTTTAATTCAATGATTGAAGAATTTTTCTCCTTCTTTTGAATCATATAATCTCCTTTTTAATTTAAAGCTTATTTAATACAAAAATACAAAATTATAGGTATATAAGTAAAAATTAAAAACGAAAAAGTATATGTTTTCGCAGGCAAAAAAACACTACTTTTTCAGAAAGATTAAGCGGAGGCTAAATCGTATAAGTTTTGAGAATATTCTGTAACGTAAAACGGCAATGAAGGGTTGATATCTTCATTGAAATTTAATAGTACAAATTTAGAATAGAATTTGTCAGATTTTAAATTTTGTATTCTCATATTGCATACATTTTATACAATATATTAATTATTTATAATATTTATATATTAATTTATTTTTACTGGAGGTTTAAGCATGAAACAATATCCAAATTATTCAAAAGTAGATAAAAAATATAGATGAGATTTAGAAGATATTTTGCAAGGCAAAACAATTAAATATTGATTTGAAAAATATGAAGAAATTTTTCAAAAATTAATTGAAATTAAAGATTCAAAATTTGATGATATCAGCAGTTTTATAGATAGTTTGAAACTTTCTGATGATTTAAGTTTAATTTATAACAAAATATCTAATTATTTATCAAATAAATCTAATGAAAATTTAATTGACCCTGAAATTCAAAAATTAAGCACCGAGTTTGAAAATATTAATGAAAATTTAAGTGAAAAATTTGGTTCAGATCTCAATAGATTATTTAAAAATATTGATAAGGTTAAAACTTGAATTAATGATTCAAGATTAGCAAAATATAAAAGAAGTTTGCAAGATGTAATTAATTCCTACGATCATAAACTAAGTGATGATGTTGAAGAATATATTACAAGAAGTAGTTTTGGATATCCAAAACTAGATGATATTTTTAGTATTCTTACTGATTCAGAATTAGATTATAAAGATGTTTATAATTCAAAAAACAAAAAGTTTCATCTTGACCCTGCTTCATATGTTAAATTAACTAAAAGTAATGATGCTTGTTTGCGTAAAAATGCTGTTTTACAGTATAATAAGGCGAAACTTCAACATAAAGAATCGTTAGCGTCTTTACTTGTACAGGAGTTTAAATCAATATCAGTTGATGCTAAAATTAGAAAATACAAAAGTAGTATAGATATGCTTACTTTTGAAGATAAAGTAAATGATGAAATACTTAACTCATTATTTACTAATGTGGCTAATTTAAAGGAAGATATATCAAAATTCCAAAAATTTTATAAGTTGTTTTATGAACAAAAATATAAGGAAAAGTATAGACCTAGATTTGATAAAAATAGAGAACTTATTAACGTTAAAACTAATTACTCAATAGAAGAAATTCAAAATATAACTAAAACAATCTTTAATGATTTTCCTGCTGAATATTCATTAAAAATTAATGAAGCTATTGATACCAATTGAATCGATTATATGATGGTTAAAAATAAAATTTCGGGAGCTTATTCAATCGGTGAATCGTATGGAATTGACAAGAAATATATCTTAATGAACTTTGATGGAGAATTATCATCACTGGAAACTTTATGCCACGAATTAGGCCATTCAATGCATTCTTATTTTTCTGATAAAAATAATGATCTTGTTAATTCAAACTACCCAATTATTTTAGCTGAAATTGCTTCAATTTTTAATGAGCTTATACTTTATGATTACCTGCTTAAAAATAATGAAAATAACGATAAATTTAAGTTTTACATTTATACCAAAATGATTGAAGGTTTTATTGGAACAACTGTTACACAGACAATGTGGGCAAATTATGAATATGATTTATATAACAAAATAGATAAAAACGAAGTATCACAAAGCTATACTGATGTAGCTAAAATTTATTATGATGCAGTTAAAAAATACTCTAAAAAATCATATAAATTTGATCCAAATAAATGTGTAGCATCTGTAACAATTCCACATTTCTATATGGGTTTTTACGTTTACAAGTATGCTATAGGTCAATTGGTTGCTAACTATTTTTATAGTCAATATCAAAAAGAAGGCAATGATTTTATTAATAAGTACATTAATAACTTTTTAAGTGCAGGTTGCAGAGATTATCCACTTGAAATTTTAAAAAGTATGAATGTAGACTTAAGTAGTCAATCATTTTATGAATCTGGATTTAACTATTTTAAAGAAACAATTGATAAATGAATTAAATTAGGTAAGAAAATATTCAAAATTAAACAAACAAAAAATACATAAATTTTTTCGTTTTAATATAAAATATTAAATATTTATTAATTTGCAAAACAAAGGAGGTATATATGTGAAAAATGCTTAAAATGTTGCCAGCTAAAATTAAAGCGATGTTCTTTTTTGGATCATTTTTAGTTTTAATCTATGTTTTACTTAATATTATGCTTCCCAATTTAATTGGTGCATACATTAAATTAATGCTTGATGAAAATCCTATGTTTGATTTGTCATTTTTAGATGGAAGACTATTTATTGGAACATATGAACATAAAACTGCTGTCAAGGTTTTAACCACTATAATTATCGTACAGACCTTATTAACAGCCTTATTGGCGTTTTTATCTACAACAGTAATTATTTATGCAGCTGAAATGAGTAGTTACTTTTTCAGAGTTAAATTATTTGAAAAAATTCAAAAATTATCTCTAAAAAATATCGCAGATCTTAAATCAGAATCAATTATTACAAGAGTGTCAAACGATATTGCTCTGTTCTGAGAGTTCTTGGTTAACGGAACCACGATTATGATTAAGAGTTTCTTCTTAATTATCGGTGGTGTAGTATTTTCAATTTTAGTTAGTTGAAAAATGGCTTTAAGTATTATTGCTATTATTCCAGTTGTTATTATTCTTATTTTAGTTATTGGACTTACTGCTAGTCCAATGCTTAAGAAAAGCCAAAAAATCGTTGAAGAAGTAACTAAGGCAGTTAACGAAAATATTTCAGGTATTAGAGTTATAAAAACTTTTAACCTTGAAGAAGACAGAATCAATAAATTTAAAGATATAAACCAACGTTGATTCAATATTTCATTTAAATCAAATATGATCTTTACAGTTGCCTTTCCAATCTTTTATATGATCTTAAACTGATTGATGATAGGTATTTTTGCAGTCGCTGGAAAAAGTGCTCAAAATGGAACTATTGATATTGCGACCATTGCTAATATTAATGTCTTTATTGACTACTTATTCTTAATCGCTGGTGGTATTTTATTACTACTAACATTCTTATATTCATTCTTTAGGGCTAGAGTTGCAGCTGGTAGAGTTGTTGAAATATTAAACTATAAAATAGATGATTTGAATGTACCTGAAGGAAAAATATTAAATTCATACGATATTGAAATTAATAAACTTTCATACAAGTATTATGAATCATCTCCAAACTATGCCTTGGCAGATGTTTCGTTCAAATTACCTTTTGGTAAAACTTTAGGTATTATAGGACCTACTGGTAGTGGTAAAAGTACGCTAGTCAACTTATTAATGAATAATTATGTTTATTCTGAGGGGTCTATTAAAATAGGTCAAGAAGAATTAAAAACAATTAATACTAAGAACTTGCACGATTCAATTGGAATTGTTTACCAAGAGGCTCTTTTATACACTGGAACAATTAGAAGCAATCTTTTATGAGCTAAACCTGATGCAACGGATGAAGACATTAATGAAGCATTAGAAAACGCTTGCGCTAAAGAATTTATTAGTAAGTTTCCAGATGGATTAGATCATCCAGTATTGCAAGGTGGTAAAAATCTATCAGGTGGTCAAAAACAAAGAATTTCAGTAGCTAGAACACTTTTAAGAAAACCTAAAATTTTAATTTTAGATGATTCAACTAGTGCATTAGATAACATTACAACTAAAAAAGTTATAAATAATATTAGAGAAAAATATGATTGTTCAACTATTATTGTTAGCCAAAAAATTGGGGCTATTAAAAATGCTGATGAAATTATTGTTTTATCTAACGGCGGATTTGTTATTGGTCAAGGTAAACATAACGACTTAATGCATTCATGTGAATTTTATAAACAAATTCATGAAACACAATTAGAACAATAGAAAGGGGAGAGATGAAAAATAAGTCTATAAAAAAGCCAGAAAAGCTAATTAGAAAAGAACGTAAAGTTTCAACTTGAACCTTAATATCGGCTACCTTTAAATTTATGGGAGCAGAAAAAGGAATACTTATTTGAGGTATTATCCTATCATTTTTCCAAGCTATGTTTTATACAACTGGTACAGCAATGACTGGTTTTATTGTGAAAGATTTCTTAAATAATGATGTTATTGGGCATCCAGAAAGATTTAAAACTACTTTATTTATTATTACTAATGTGGCTGTAGCTTGCTGTTTTATGCTTTATGGTATTTTTAGAATACTACAAGGAAAATTATTTATTACTGCATCATTTAAAGTGGCAAGCAAAATGAGGGAAATTTCAACAGTAAAATTGCTTAATATGCCTATTTCATACCACGATAAACAACAAGCTGGAAATCAAATATCAACACTGACAAATGATATTAGTAATACTTCACAATCATTAGTTCAATTGCTAAATGAATCGTTCGGAAATATCTTTAATATCATTTTTGCTATAGGCTTTATGTTTGTTTATAGTTTTACATTAAGTATTATTGTTGTTCCAATGAGTTTTATTTTCTTGGCTATTAGCTGATTAATCATAGCTGGAGCTAGAAAACCATACATTAGAGTAATTAATCACTTTGCTGATATGAATGGTTTTGTTGAAGAAATGCTCAAAAACACAAAAGTTACACAAACTTTTGACAGAGAACCAGAAGCAAACAAAAAACTTGAAAAAATTGCACATACAATTAAAAAAGAAGCATTTATTGCTGACTTATATACTAAAGTATTTGATCCTTGATTTACAATCTTTTCAAACTTTTTAGTTTTAGTTATCCTTGTTATATCAATTACTTTTAAAGCCAACGGCGTGCCATTTTACGGCTTGATAGGTGGCGAAATTGCTGCCTTAATTATTGGTTATATTAACTTATTATGGAACTATACTACAACTGTTCAAGTTCTATTCAATGTTATATTCTCAGTTCAAATTGGGGTAGCTTCAACTACAAGAATTTTTACCTTATTAGATTTAGTTACACCTTCGGCTATTCAAAACCCTGAATACTTAGGTGAAGATACCCAAGGATCTATTGAATTTAATAATGTTTCATTTAGATATGATAAAGATTCAGATAAATATCAACTTAAAAATGCAACCTTTTATGCTAAACCCGGCCAAACAATTGCAATTGTAGGTCCAACAGGTGCTGGCAAAACTACAATAATTAACCTATTAAGTAAATTCTATGACTATGAAGCTGGTTCAATCAAAATTGATGGAATCGAGCTAAATAAAATACCAAAAGACAACTTGCGTGAAAAAATGTCTGTAGTACTTCAGGATTCATTTATGTTTAATGATACTATTTGAAACAACTTAAGAGTTTCAAATAAAAGAGCTACTGATAAAGAAATTATTGAAGCCGCTACTTTAACAAGTGCACATAACTTTATTCAAAAATATGAAAATGGTTATGATACAGTAATTGAAAATAATGGTTCAAACCTTTCACAAGGTGAAAGACAATTACTTTCATTAACTAGAGCTATTTTAGGAAACAAAAAAATCTTAGTACTTGATGAAGCAACTTCAAATGTTGACTCAAATACAGAAAAAATTATTCAAACAGCACTACAAGAATCAATTATGAAAAACAAAACTTCCTTTGTTATTGCACACAGATTAAGTACGATTAGAAATGCTGATTTAATTCTTGTTGTTAATGATGGTGAAATCATTGAAAAAGGTACCCATCACGAATTAATGGCAAAACAAGGTTATTACTACAATCTTCACCAATCACAATTTAAATAATATCTATTCAACAGCCTTTTAAGGCTGTTTTTGAATACAAAAAATGCCTGTTTTATAGGCGTATTAGATAAATTAACGCTAATTATTTAATTATTTTTCAATAACCATTTTTATTTGACCCAATTCTTTGGATGTGACCATTTTCACGTAAATATTTAATATTATTTTCAATTGCAGTTAGTGAAATTCCTAAAATATTACTAAGTTCAGGTTGTGTAATATTAGGTTTATTTTTAATTTCATTAATAATTTGAACTCTTCTTGGACTCAATAAAGAAACTTCCTTGGATTCGTTATTCTCGGTTTTGACTTTGCCAATTCGTTTAAATGGAAGAGTTACCACTATTGAATTTTCTCTTATATCAAAAGCATTTTTACCATATGCATCAATAATTTTAGGTACTCCTCTTCCCGAGCGTTCACTGATATGAAGTTGTAAAAAAATGTCTGATAATTTTTGATTTACTGGAATTGATTCTCCTAGATAAAAACCTTCTAAGGTTTGTTTTGGATCGATTGTCCCTCTTGAGAGTATTTCTATTCTGTCGCTGTAAACAGTAATCATCGGTGCATTACCATCAACCCACTTATTATGCACAAAAGCATTAATAATGGCTTCTCTAAAGGCGTTTGCGTCAAAAAGGGAAATGTCTTTTCTTGAAACTATTCTGTTTGTTTCGTCAGCTTGAATTATATTAATAACGTCAGCGTATTCTAATGCTTTGTCTAAACTTAATAAAATACATGTATTACCAAGTTCCTTAACTGAATATAACGCACTTGCTTTTGTGTTACCGCTAAAAATTGATAATCTTATTGAAATATGACTATTATCAGATAATAGCTGAGCCATTAAGTTATATTTTCCGTTTTTAGTAATTAATCCAAGATTCTTTTTAAAAGTCTCCGATTTTAAAGATATTCCCCTGCCTGCATAATAAGTGAATAGTCTTTCAAACGTTAAGTCTTGATATTCAGATTCTATGTTTTCTATTGTTAGCTTACTATTATTTAATATTTCAAATAGTTTAGATTCTCTTTCTGGATATTTATACAGGTTAACTTTGCTTGAACCAATTCTTAAATATCTAACACTATCAAAAGATGTAGGAATATTTTTAGCTTTTGGGATTTCTAAAACTACCAGCTTTTTATCTTCATATATTACTTCTTCAAAATTAAAAACAATATCTGGATTTAATTGTCTTGCTAAGTAAAGTTGTAATGGTTCATTTTTTACATTTATTCTATAATCAAATGTAGTACCGACAACTTCGTGTGTTTTATCGCTTATGCCCCAAATTAAATAAGCAAAATCTTTTCTGCATACTGCTGCAGAATTAGATAATGCAGATATATATTCACCAATTTGATATGGTTCAAATCAATTTTCCTTTAATTCATATCATTCAGTTTCAAATTCTTCATTTTTTAATTTTTTTATCAATTCTATATATTTATCCATAATTTTATACCCAACTTTATCACACACTTTAATTATATCTTATGTTGGGTATAAAATTGGGTAATTGCTTAAAATTTTTTATTAATATTAATGTTGTAAATATATTAATATAAGTATATTATTTAATAATAGTATATATTACGAACTTAATTAAAAACGCCTTTTTTATAGGCGTATTAAACAAACATTTTTTGTAATAATGCTTTTTTGATATCTTTTAGTTTGGTGAGTTTTTTGTTTTGTAATGTGATAAGTTTATCAACGGCAGTCAAAAATTCAGCGATTTTTGACTGTTCAACAAGTTCTGAAATTTTTACTAAATTTTCAGAATAGTCTGACCAATATATATGCGGGATCGCAGTTCCAATAGAAGATATTGAAAAATCAAATTTAGACATAATATGATATAAAAAATTTATATTAACTTCCTGATTATTATGAATCGCACCCATAGTCCCAATAAACATTGTATTTTCCGGTAAGACTCTAACTCTTCCAATGCCTGCACCATCCTTAATGATTGTTATATATGGCTTATTTATAGCCATTTTATCTGTATAACCTATTTTGCAAAGAGCGTCATATAGAGCATATTTACCATTATAATTTGCATCTGAAACATTAAGATTGGAAATAGTATACCTACTAATTTCATTCAATTTAACGACTTTTCATAAATCGTTAAATTGCGAAAACCTAATCTC
>NZ_JHXS01000018.1 GCF_000687775.1 Mycoplasmopsis felifaucium ATCC 43428 | reverse complement strand
CTTAAACCACTGTTTTATAGTAAAAAACAAACTAACATCATAATTAAGGTGTTAGTTTTATTATTTAATAATTAATAACTAAGTATATCAATAAGTTCTTTTAATCTTTCATATAAATATTTTGCCAATAATGAAACTAATGGATTAATATCATGTTTTAATTGATAAATTTCAAGAGCATCATAATATGCTTTTCTATCTGTAAATTTAATATCAATAGGAGGATAACCAGCTTTCATTAGTTCAAGATTTATAAGTAATCTCCCAGTTCTTCCATTACCATCAATAAACGGGTGTATTCGTTCAATTTCAATATGAAATTTTGCTATTTTAAATATTAATTCATCAGTTGAATTTGAATATCACACAAGCAGTTCATGCATCTTTGATTCAATTAAATAAGGTTGAGGAGGAATATGATTAGAACCCATTATTCTTACAGGAATTTTTCTATATACTCCTCTGTCTTGATTATTACTGTTAAGAACTAAAAAATGTATTTGCTTAATGTATTTTTCATCTAATTTGCTTTTATTTTTAACTAACTCACAAACATATTCAAATGCCTCTTTATGTCCTATGACTTCTAAATGATCTCTAAGAGGCTTTTTATCTATTGTAATACCTTGTAATACAAGATCAGTTTCTCTTAGCGTTAAAGTATTTCCTTCTATTGCGTTTGAGTTATATGTATATTCAACAATAAACTCATTATTTAAACGAGTTAATTCACTTTGACTTAGTGGTCTTTTTGAATCTAAAACTTTTTTTAATTCTATTATTTGTTCATTTATAGATTTGGGCAACTTATATCTAGAATCAGAAGGTTTTTTAGCCTCATCAGGTATTATTCAAGTTTTACCACTTTTAATTGCTCCTTTTATTTTATGTTCAGAACATAGAACTCTAATTCGTCTATCGGATAGCCCTCATTTATTTGATGCATCTTTTGTTGTCATATTTGAACCTCGGAATAATTATAACACTTATCGGAATAATAACCTGGCTTTTCGGAATAATACGACGCAACATATTAATTAACAAAAAATTATATAAAAACAATGGAAACAATATCACATTTATAATCTAGTCAATCTACTTATAAAATATAATTTTATAATTTAATTAAGGAGGTGATTATGTTAATAAATGTTTATAATCAAAATTCAGCTAGTGAACAAATAAATAATGAAAATTATGTTTTAGATAAGCTCAATCTAAAAAGATATTTTGAACTAAAATTTTCATCTTACTTGAATGATAAAGATAAAAAGTTTGTTAGTGAATTTGAGAAAAATCTCACTTATTTTATAGAGAATCTTAAAAAATCCGGAAAAATACAGATTTTAGCAAATTTTGTTAATGAGCTAAAAGAAGCTGAATCTATTACTCCGAAAACTAAAAAATTTAAAAAGATAATATTTAATAATTACACTAAATATGAATTATTATCTACTGGTAAGACAAAAACAATTGATGATTTTGTTTCTGAACAAGATAAAAAGAAAATTTATGGCGCTTATAAAGAACATATATATAAATTTATTGACTTTTATTCAACTGTAGTTGATTTTTTCACAGGATTAGTTAATGGTTCTGGTTTATCTGATTCAAGGGGAGCTTTAAAAGATTCAGGAGGTCCACCATTTGTGGTAGTTGCTGGTCAAATTGCAGAGTTTGTTGGTTTATTACTTAGTGCAATTGATAAGGAAATAAATTACTCAAGTATGATTTTTCCTGCTGTAAAGTCTGTTTTATCAGATTTAAGAAGATTGTTATATATTCAAAATTTGTGTATTTTGCAACAATGAAATGAAGCGTGAAAAATATCACAAGAGATTGATAATCTTGATTTCAAAGGAGACATATTAGCGAGAAATTGAGCCAAAAAAGGTATTAAATATTATTTAGAAGTAATTGATTCTATTTATTTTAAAGTTTTGCATGAGTATCAAAAATATATTAATTCTTTAATTATTGGAAACAATGGAACGTGATATTAATCAAAATTTTAAAAAAATATGAATTCTTATTTCTATGGTATTAACAGTATTTGGAATACTTTTTCTTACTTTAGTTTATATATTAATTATTCTGCCAAGCATAAACAACATTGACTCTTATAAGCTTTGATATTTATTTCTTCATCCATTTACAATACTATTTTATATTCCTTTATTTTGAGTTCTGATTATTTCAACAAACTATCACTTATATCTGGTTTACGAAAGCAAAAATCTATTTAAAGCAAGAAAGTATTTAAATAGATATTATGCTGCAGTTTGCAAATATAAAAAAATTGTTAGATATCCAAGCATTTCAATAAACGAAGATAATTTGTTATGACTAAAAAGACATAATTTCGTTTTACGGAATGAAGCGGCAATCCAGATATATTTCGGTCAGATATATAGATCATTCAAAAAACTCATTTTTATACCCGCAAATAGTCGTACTAATTTCAAGCACTTGAATTGTAAAATCAGTTGTTGTTCGTCTTTCCAAGAAAATAATTCTACAGTAGTTTTTGAACATAAGTCTATAAAAATTGAGATAGACAACAAAGATTTAATTCCAAAAGCATTAATAAAGCAAGATAATTCTAAAATTCTTGTTCCTAATTTCCACTGATTAATTGCTTATAAATTTATTCAAATTTTTGACCATTCTAAAACATACGAGAAGAACAAAAATAATCTTGATTTTCAAGAAATATTAAACAATTATTTTACTGATTTAGCTTATTTATTGTCAAAGAAATCATTTTCCTACAAAAAGTTTTTATTTAATTTAAAAGTTTTAACAATTTCAAATTCTCTTTTGCGATTATTTCAAAGAAACGACAATGATCTAAGTTTTTATAATAAAACAAATCAAGAAAATTTTATAAGTATGGTAAATGAATTACTAAGCGAGAACGAGATTGGTTCTGAAACATTATTTTTTGCGGATTTTATATTTAAAAAACTGTTAAAAGACAAAAAATATTTAAATCTATGAATATCAATGAAAGCGATAAATGACAAATTTGATTTATATTTAAATAATTTAGTTGATAACAAAATAATTACTAAATTTGACAAAAAGTCATGTTTTATAGGCATTTTAAACAAAAGTTTTCTTAGCAAATCGTTGATTTTAATTAATTATAAAAAACCAAAATACATAAAACTATTATTAGAGTGTTTTAAGACTGAAAAAAATGAAATTGATATAAGAAAACTATATTTAATAGAATTACTAAAGGAGATAGACAATGAAAAAAAGTAAGATTTTATTTATTTCACTGAATTCATTAATTCTATTTCTATTGGTACTAATTTGTCTATTTTTAGCATCAAATGTAATTCTAAACATCAAAAACAAAAAATATATTTCATTAGAAACAGCTTACCTTTATTTATGTCCAGTGATTATAATTTTTATTATTGTATTATCAACATATTCATATATAGAATTTAATGGTTGAATTTTTATTAAACCTTTTTACTATATTAGTATTGTTTTTTATGTCCTTATTCCTCCTCTTCCTTGAATTATTGATATACTGGGCTTCCAATTTGATAAAATAATTATCCCTCTTAGTTTTGCATTCTATTTATTAATATTGATTATTAATGTTTATATTGTTATAAAAATGTATAGCATTTTAAATGCTAAAAATTTCAATATTTCATAAAAATAAATTATATTGAAGCTTATATCGTCATTTACGACTATAAATAGCAAAAATTATTTGCAATTTATATATTTTCTATTTATTTTTAAATAAAAAAATTGAAAATTTGTATTGTAAAAATTATAAATGTGGAGTTCAATTTTGGAGCCTCACATTTATAATGAATATTTTAAAAATATTTTTAATATAGTACTTATAAAAGCATTAATTTCTTAAGATTGCAATAATATGTGAAAACATTACCATTTATTAATATACTTACAAAATCATTATTAATTAAATTTATATAATTTAATTAAAGGGGTAATATTGTTTTTGATACGCACATTATTGAAAACAAAGATTTCCAAAAGGAATCAGAAAAATTTGTTTTAAATTCTGATAACTTAATAAAGTATTTTGAAATAAAACAAAAAAATATTTTTACAGATATTGAATTGAATTTCATTTTTGAATATGAAAACAGTTTTAAAAAGTTTAGCGCTAAATATTTAGAAAAAAGTAATATAGACAATATAAAAATTATCAATATTTTTTTAGAAAAAAGCATTGAAAAACTAAATAAGACAAAAAGAAATAATTTCATTTATAAAAATAAAGGTAATTCATCATTTTTCAGTGCTAAATATTCAACTTCATTGTATCCGAATGTCAAAACTATAAATGATTTTGTTAGTAGAAAAGATTGAAAAGAAATTAAATCCTCATATACATTAAATATTAAAATTGTTCAAAAGATGTTTTCATTTACACATAAGTTTTTAAATGGCTTTTTAGATGGATCCGGAATGATGGATGTTTGAGGAGCTTTAAAAGAGTCAGGTGGCCCTCCCTGATCTGTGGTAGCAGGGTATGCGGTTGAAATAATTGGAAGTATATTTCATCATATAGACAAAGAACTAAAATGAGTTTCTCAAAAACTTGAACACATATACAAGGTTGCTTTAAGTTTTTCTTTTTTAGATACTCCTGACAGTGAAAAAGGCATTGAATACTTATTTAATAACACTAATTACATAAAAAAGTGTATTTACGATATTGACTATGGTTGAGATATATTCACTGAAGGGCTTGCAAAATCTTTTATAAGCAATTTTCATAATAAAGTTTCAAAGAAATATTTTAAAGCTAATGCAGAATATCAAAAATTTTTAAATTCTAATATTATTTCATCACCTGCTGGAAGTTGATATTAAATTAAATAATAAAAAAATTTGAATATTCGTTGCATTGCTAGTTATTTTGATTTTTCTATCAATATTGTTCACATTTTTTGTTATTTTATTCCTATCAATAGTTGCATCTAAAAAATTTTTAGCATTATTAGCCATTATTCTAAACCCAATATTAGGTTTATTACAGATGTTTCTGTGATGAGGTTTTATAACATTAACTAATTATCATTTATATTTGATTTTTAGAACTAAAAATGTCTTTAAAGCACAAAAATATTTAAATCGATTATATTTATGCTTGTTTAGATATAAAAAAATTATTAAGCCGGTTTATGACAAAAAAATTAAAGATGATATTTTAATTTTCAGTAATGATAATTATGTTTTACAGGGAAGTACATCAATACAAGTTATGTTCAAAGATAACTATAGATCTTTTAATGATTTAGATTTCATTTCAGTGATATCCCGAGATTTAGAACTTAGTTCATTGGTGTTGGCTAAAATTAGTGGCGTTAATGGAAATAAAATGCTTTCAAAATTTAAAATAAATGATATTGCTGTTGATTTATTGAATATTAAATTAATACCGTATAAATTTGTGAAAAGGTTAGATTCCGATATTTTAGTGCCGAATTTCCATTGAATGATATCGATGAAATTTGTACAAATTTTTAAGTTAACACAATTGTATAAAAGTAATAAGGATAGACTGGATTATCAAGAAAAATTAAATAATTCTATCCTGGATTTATCATATTTAATTAGTAAAAAGAATTATTGCTGACAAACCTTATACAAAAATATTGAAACTTTAACTATATCAAATTCATTTATTACTTTACTCACCAATGAAAAACAACAATATGATTTTTATAATAAAACTCAGCAGAATAATTTTAATTTTGCTCTTCAAAATTTATATTCTCAAAATTGTCCAAATGAAGAAGCGTTATTTTTCTTAAAATCTCTTCAAAATAAACTTTTAAGAAATAATAAATATAAATTATTAAATAACCAAATAAAAACAACATTAAATGCCTTTAATAAAATAATTGAACATCTTATAAATATAAATGTAATAACAAATTTAAGCTTAAACACCTTTTTTATAGATGTAAACGATAAAAAGCTTAATAAATATATTTCTAGCTGAAATTTGAACAGAAAATTTAAAAATATTGATAATCTTTTAATGTGTTTTTCAAAACATGAAAACAAAATCGATATTAGAGAATTATATTTATTAGAACTATATAAAGGATTAAATTATGTTAAAAAATAAAAAAAGCTTAATAACTATATTTTCTATTTCTTTATCTATTATTTTAATTTCACTAATTTATGATGTTCTTTATATTGTATCAGAATCCTTCCAATTACCATTCGCTACGATTATGGCGTTAAAAATATATGTATTATATTTATTTCCAATAATAATGATCGCAATAATTACATATGTTTATTTTGATTTTAATCTAAAATATGTTGCAAATACGTTATACTGAATATCTTGTTTTATATGTATTTGTATTTTAATAGTTCCATATATTTTAATGATTTTTCATCTTGTTGAATTACCAGAAATATTTTACGTTATTGCACCACTTAAATTAATATTACTTACACTTAACATAATTTTATTTATTAAAGTTTTAAAACGTATAAATAATCGCTTTTAATTAAATGATAATAAAAAGTAGCACCGTTATAAGTGCTACTAAATTTTTTTATTATTTTGCATCTCTAGCAATTTTAATTAATTCTGAAAATACAGTTGGTTGTTGAATAGCTAGTTCAGATAACATTTTTCTGTTAATTGTAATGTTAGCTAATTTTAAACCGTTAATGAATTTTGAGTATGATAAACCTTCAGCTCTTGTTGCTGCGTTAATACGTGCTATTCAAAGTTTTCTGAATTGACGTTTAACTTGTTTTCTGTCTCTAAAAGCGTATGTTCATGATTTAACAACTGCTTGTTTTGCAACTTTATAACCTATTGATTTGTGTCCAAAATAACCTTTAGCAAGTTTTATTCATTTCTTTCTTCTTGCTCTTGTAACTGTTCCACCTTTTACTCTCATGTTTTGATCCTTTCATTAAATTGAATAATTATTAATAGATAAGATTAATGTAATTACATTAAAGCTTTGAATCTTTTTACATCAGAAGCGTGCATTTGAACTGATTTACGAGCTTGACGTTTTTGTTTTGTGGTTTTATTTTGGGCTAAGTGTGAACGATAAGCTTGTTCACGCATAACTTTTCCAGTTCCTGTGATCTTAATACGTTTTTTAAGAGCACTTTTAGTCTTCATTTTAGGCATTTTCTGCTCCTTCTGTGCTGTTTTCAACAGCGTCATCTTGACTATTTGTAGTTTGTTTATCTTCTAAGTTATGTTCTTTTTTATATCTGGCAACCTTCACTTTGTTTGGTTGTAAAAACATATCTAAGAACCTTTCATTAACGATTTCAGGTTCTTTTGTTTTTTCGGCGATATCTTCAATTTGAGCAAAGAATTTTTCAAGTGCTTTATAACCTAATTCAGGTTTAGTAATTTCTCTACCTCTGAATTTTAAACTAACTTTAATTCTATCACCATCAAGCAAGAATTCTCTAGCCTTACGAGCTTTGGTTTGAATGTCATGGTCTCCGATAAGTGGAGTTAATCTTATTTGGCGGTTTTGAATTGTAGTTTGTTTTTCTTTAGCGGCTTTTTGTTTCTTTTTTCTTTCGTACTTAAATTTACCGTAATTTAAAATACGTGCGATTGGTTTTGGATCTATAGCGATTAACACTAAATCCATTTTTTGATCCTTTGCAATTTGAATAGCTTCTTGAGTATTATAAACACCCATTTTTTCGCCTTCAGCACCAATTAAGAACACTTTTGGAAACGGAATATTTTCGTTAATTGTGTGTTCTTGTTCAGGTTTCTTAATTTTTCTTAAGTTTTGAATAATAACTCCTTGTAGATAAATGATTTTTAAAATATAAAAACTAAAGTGAAATATATCACTTTACTACATATAAAAGTATCAATAGATATTTTTAATTGTAGCTAGAACCCAAGGCTATGGCCATCAGGTGAGAATTAAATCTACTTCTGCAATTAAATATTGCTTTTATATTTTAGCATAATTGTTATTTATTAGATAAATAATGAAAAATTATTGAAATATTTTAAATTGCTATTAACTGATAAATTAAAAATAACTAAAAACACTATAAAACAATTATTTTAGATTTTAAAATTTTCATATTTTAATTCCCATACTCATTTATAAAGATAATTGTTGTTTATGAAATTTAAAATTTTTATTTTGCAACCAATTTATAGTATTTTACGATGAATCAGACTACTATTGTTTTATAAAATAGTAAATTATTTTATAATTTAATAAAATTAATTATTAACAGGAAATTATGAATACAAAAACTTTTATAACTCAACCGAATGAAGATTTAACGAATATTGCACATTATATATTAAACAATTTAACTAATAGTAAAGTTATTTTATTAAACGGCGAATTAGGCGCAGGTAAGACTACTTTATTAAAAACGTTAGCTAAATTGATTAATATTAATGAGCCAATTACATCACCTACTTTTAACTATATGAAAGTTTATGATGGGTTAGTTCACATTGACGCATATAACTTAAGAGGTGGAATTGAAGAATTTGAAGACTATCAAAATTCAAATGACATTTTAGCAATTGAGTGAGCATCAAAATTAGAATTATTTTATTCAAATTATTTAGAAGTTAATATTACAATAGATTTTGATGATAATCACATATTTGAAGTAAAGGTGGTTAATTAATGAAATTATATTTAGATACAGCTAATGATGATTTTGCTCTTGCTGTTTTTGATAATTCTTATAATTTAATTGCTAAAAAAATCTTGCTAGGATATCAAAAAAAGGTTGAATTAATTCCCCAATCGGTTCATGAAATTTTAAATGAGTTAAACATTAAAATTAATGACATTAATTCTTTTTATACAAATTTAGGTCCTGGATATTTTACTGGCGTAAGAATATCATTAGTTTATTTAAGAACTATTGCAACATGTTTAAAAAAACCAATTTATACTATAAGTACAATGCAAATACTTCAAAAACAAAATTCAAACAAGGCAGATTTTTTCATTAATGCAAAGGGAAATAAATTCTATCATTATAAAGCTTCAAATGATTTTTCCAGTTCATTAATAACTTGTGAAACAGGCGAAAAAGACAAATATGATGAAGTTAATTATGAATTATTTTTAAACAATTTTGAGTTATATCTTAAATATTTTTCTTCTTATAATAATTTAGATGAAATTGAACCTTATTACATTAAATTACCACAAATAGGAGCTAAAAAATAATGCGTATATTAGCGATAGAAACTAGCCACGATGATACATCAATATGCATTTTTGAGGACGGAAAAGTTTTAGATTTACAAACTATATCACAGATAGATATTTTCAAGGAATTTGGTGGAACAATTCCTGAGATTTCATCTAGAGAACACGTTAAAAATATAAATTTTATTCTTGAAATCTTTCTTAAAAAATACGACCTAAATACTTTAGATTATGTAGCGTACACTAAAGAACCTGGGTTAGTTGGAACATTGCAAATAGGATTCTTGTTTGCGAGTGCAATTGCTTTAACATATAATAAACCACTTATACCAATAAACCATTTAGAAGGTCATTTTTATTCATGTGCGATTGAAAATGAAATTAAGTATCCAGCACTTTGTTTATTAGTTTCTGGCGGTCATACACAATTAATGCTTGTTAATAATCCATTTGAAATAAAAATCATTGGTCAAACTTTAGACGATGCTGTTGGAGAGGCGTTTGACAAGGTAAGTGCTAGATTAGGTTTAGGTTTTCCGGGTGGTCCAATTATTGACAAAATTTATCAAAAATATACTGGTGAATATATTAAGTTTACTGAACCTCATACGGATAATCAGTATGACTTCTCATTTAGTGGCTTAAAATCTCAAGTAATTAATTACTATCATAATATGACTCAAAAAGGTGAAAATATTGATGCGATTCAAGTAGCTGCTAGTTTTGAAGAATGTGCTGTTTCATATCTTATAAACAAAACAAAATTAGCTCTGGATGCTTTTCCGAATATTCAAACATTAGTTTTGGCTGGCGGAGTCAGTGCTAATAGTGAATTAAGAAAAAGATTCTTGACATTAAGTAATAAAGCGATTATCCCTCCGTTGAAATATGCAACAGATAATGGGGCAATGATTGCTTCTTGTGCATATCAACAATTAATGCACCAAAAAACAAAATAGCAAAGGGGTAAAATGAAAAAAGTATTGCTTTATTTAACTCCTGTTGTTACTGCTTCATTTTGTTTTGCTTCTATTTCTTGCAATAAAAATAATTTAGAAAAAAATAATAATCAAAACACCGAAAACATCTTTAAAACTGAGCTAGATGGATCAATTAAGTTAAATAATATAATTGATAAATTATCTATTTCTGAATTGGAAGATTTAACACCTGCTTCGTTATACATCCTTCTTTCAAGAGGGTATGTTTCATTATTATCGTTAAATGAGAATAATTATAAATTTTCGCTAAATTATGATAATAGTGACATTATTTTTTCTAATAGTAAAAAGGAATATTCACTAAATCATTATTTGAGTAAAGTAAATAATTTTGATATTTCAAAATTTAAACAATATTATTCGTTAACTGACGTTGACGGATTAATTACATCTATAAAATCAGATAATTTTGAAGTTCAAAATATTGATAAGTGATTTCAATATAATTCATTACATAATAATATAACGCATTATGGTATGAATTATTATTTTGATGGATATTCTAAACAGTATTCAATAGATAAAAAGATTGATAGACGTTTAGTACCCAACTTTCAGTTCTTAATTCAATATTGCTTTGAAACTAAAGATAAGTTATTTAGTTTTCAAACAGCGAGCAACGAAATAAGAGAAATAGGTTTTATTAATTCGGTGTTTCAACAAAAAATGCTATTCGATAGGGTTATATTCTTAATGAATTTATATTATTTTGGCAAAACAATGCCTGAATATATTCAAATTAATAATTTAGAAAAACAGGGAAATATATTGTCTTTTAATTTAAACGTAGAAGATTCAAACAAAGCAATTATTGATACTAAAAGTAAAAACAATCTATTCTACTTAAATGATTTTGAGCCTGATAATTTTTACGATTTTAATGATTTAAAAACAAATAAACCATTACAAATTAATTACGATTCTACATTATTAAGTGAAGAAGTAAACTACCCTTCTTTATATTTTAGAAAGAATCCTCTTGGTTTAGATGACTTTGATTCATTGATGCACAAAACTAATTTTAGAGTTAATTTGAATGTATTTAATATGCTTTCATATTTAATGCACGATGAACTTGATATTGATGGTTTAAATGGCTTATTTAGCTATAAAATAGGTGATTTTTCTTCAACTAGCTTATTAAATAATTCATACGCTATTGGTAAATTTGATATTATCTTAAAAAGTGAAAATGACAAGATTGAGAAATATCCATGATATTCAATAAACTTTACTAAACATAAACATATTTTTTCTGAAGGTTTCTATTTAACAGATGAATTAGGAAATATTGACAAAAACGACCATAATAAATATTTCAGTTATTTTAATAACAATAATAATTTTGACTCATTGGGTAATTTAATTGTTCCTAATAAGGTTAATCCTGAAGAATTTATAAAAAATTCTTTTACTGATATTGTTAATCATTCAATTCATCAATATGCAAATAATTTAGAACTTTGAAAAAATAATAATATGTCAAATATATCGGTTTTTGATGTCATTAGAAATAAGAAGTTCTATGAAAAATATTTATCAATTATTTTTTCACAATATACATTACTTTACTATATTGTAAAGTCTAATGATTTAATTAAATATGTTAAAGTTTCAATAGATCCAAATAATGATTACACACCTGAAAAATATGGGTTAGGAAACCTACCAATTGAGATTGATTTTATTGATCACTCAGGCAAATCTATGTTAGATAGCAAAGTTAGAAAACTTTTAACTGGATTTAATGGTTATGATAAAGAACCTTTTGGCAAAAAAATATCTCAATTGAAGGATTATTTAAATTCGCCATATGTTCAAAAAGGTAAAACCTTGCCATATTTGATTGATTATAAAGAATTAATGTAATTTATAACCATATTCACACTTTTTAAAAGGTGTGTTTTTTAATAAAATGGAAAATAATAGTAAAAAACCTACAAATTTATCACTTTATTAAGCTAATACATAGAAATTTTATAAATATCTTTATAATAAAAACATAATTAAGGAGTTTAAATATGAAAAAGAACAAACTTATTTCTGTATCTCTGCTATCTGGTCTTGTTACAATTCCTGTTGTAATGAGTGCTGGATGCTATAAAAATGAAATTAATAAAGATGATGAAATTATTCTTGATAAATCTGTTGAAGAAGTAAAACCTAAAAAAGAAGCTGAAACTAATAATCAAACTTCGGCTGATAATTCAGATAAAACTAATGAAGATACAAAAGTTGAAACTAATATAGAGTCGAATACTATTGAGAATTCTGAAATGCCCACTGAAGGTTCTTCGAATGATACTAATAAAAAAACTGAATCAAATAATGCTTCAACAACCGAAAATACTGAAATCGCAAATTCTAATGATGGAACTTCAGAAAATAATCAAAATTCTAATTCAGAAGTAAATGCATCTGTTTCTAATTCATTAGCTGCAGAAAGCTCTACCAAATCAGAGCCAACTGAAGATGCAATAGAAGAAGCAAAGCAAAATCTGAAAGTTGCTATTGATAATGCAAGAGCTTTAGAAAATAAAATTGATAATTCAACTCAAGCTACTTATTTAGCGGATTGATTAAAAAATATTAACTTGAAAAACTTTATTGAAACATCACAAAGAAACTATGATGCATCAGGAACAACTTATGAAAACTATATTAGTGCAGCTAAAAATCTAAATAAAGTTATAGCTGATACAAAAGTTTATTACGATCATGCTTTAAATCATACATTAAGCCAATTAAAAAGTAATATAGATAATAGTCAAAGCCACGTAAATAGCTATAAAACACATGCATTCGCTATTTTAAGAAATATTGCCGAAACAACTGAAACTGAACTTACTGAAGCTAATAAAGTTTATTCTGCTGGCGAAAATAACCCTGGTCTTAATACAATCTTGGACGCCACAAATAAGCTTGTAAAATTAACGACTGACCTTATAAATGATTTTTCAATATTTAAACCCGCCAAGAAAAAAGTTGATGATGCTATTGTTGAATTTACTGCTACTCAAACTTGAGTATGAGAAAATAAATCTAAATATACAAATGAAGAATTAACTTGAAGCAATCAAATAAATAGTGAAATAATTAATTTAAGACAACAATTTATGGATTCTGCAACACTTGAAACACTTCAAAGTTTTGCTGATCAAATTGTAAGTAAACTTCAAGAATACAAAACTCATTTAAAAGTTGTAGAAAAAGGATATCAAGCTACCTCAAATGCATAATAATTATTAATCTATAGAGAACAATTGCTGTTCTCTTTTTATATTTTTTAATATATGTAATAAAAAAACAGACACGAATGCCTGCTTAGTCACATTTAGTGAAATGGTACGCCCGGGAGGACTCGAACCTCTGACCCAATGGTTAAAAGCCATTTGCTCTACCGCCTGAGCTACGGGCGCATATTCTATGCCACGTTTGTGACATATGGTACCCAGAACTGGACTTGAACCAGCACGGACTATACGTCCGAGGGATTTTAAGTCCCTTGCGTCTACCTATTCCGCCACCTGGGCATATTAAAAAATGCTATTTTATTATAATACATATTTAGATATTTAAAAAAATATTTTTATTATTTTTATATAAAATGCAAAAGTGAGATTCCGCCTAAAAAGATAAATAATAAAAATCTATTTTAATAATAGACTATTGATTAGAAAATAATAGAAAAGATTGCCTTATAAGGCAAAAAAAGATGAATTTTTTAATGAATTTTACAAATTACCTGAATTTTCGTTTACTTATTAATGAACGAGTTTGAAATTTTCTCTAACTGTGAAGGTTTGAAATTTTTATAATTTCAGTCTGCGATATTGTGTCTTTCAATTTTATTAATTCTTTCTTGAATTATATCCATATCACTTTGAGTGAATTTATCCATAGATGTGCCTTTTGGGATAAATCTTCTGATAT
>NZ_JHXS01000017.1 GCF_000687775.1 Mycoplasmopsis felifaucium ATCC 43428 | reverse complement strand
TCTTCTTGATCTTTAGTTTCTACTGGTGTTGTAGTAGTTTCACCTGTTGTAGGTTGTTCTGTTGTAGTTCGTTCAGCGGGTTTAGTGTCTTGAGAACCTTCTGCAGTTCCTTCAGCTGGTTTTGTATCTTGTGAACCTTCTGTAGTTCCTTCAGCAGGTTTTGTATCTACAGGTTTAGTTTCTGCTGTTTTTTCAGTTTCTTTGGTTTTTTCAGCTGTTTTTTCACAACTAGCGGCAATAGTTGGAATAAAAGCTATAGATAACCCTCCTAGTAATGGAAGTTTAAGTTTTTTCAATATTTTTTTCATAATTCCTCTTTATTTCTAATTACGTAATTAAATTATAAATTTAATTGTTAACTATCTTAATTGGAGTGTATAAAGATGAAAATATTGCCACAAAATTATTAAAAAAATATATCCAAATTGGATATATTCAAAGTTTTATTATTTTGTAATTTCTAATGTATAAACTTTATCAGCTCAACTACCGTCAGTTAATTTGAGTTTTCATTTTAAAGTAAAACCACTTTCAGCTTGTTAAACTCAAATACCCTTAGCTAGTTGACCATCAAAACCAATATTTTCAACATTACCCTTACTTGAATTAGTTCTTAATTCTGATTTAACTTCATTATTAATAATAAGTCCAGTTATATTTTCTGTAGTATTTTTTTTACCTTTTTTAGTTTTGTAACTAATTGTTTTACCAGAAGCATTATTTATTTGGAATCTATTCTTAAGTGATGCAGAAGTGATAACTTGTTCTAATTGTTTTAATAAGTCAGCTTTATTTTGTTCGTTAATTGTAAATAATTCATTTTGTTCTGATAATAAGTAGGCTTTTTATACAATTAATTATTTAGATATGTATAAAGTTTTATAAAGTGAAGAAATCTTCTTTTGTAGCTCAATTAACTTTATTAAATTCATAAGTAAGATTACTAAAATCTAAAACTACATTTTCATTATTTATTTTGTATGAACATTCGCCATAAGGAATTATAAAGTTTAAATAAATATATTTTTGTGTATTATAACCAGGTTTATTTGAAGGTGATAAATATATGCATTTATTCTTTTTAATCTTAATTTTTCTTCATTTATCAAATTTTAATTGTACTTCTGATTTAGGGGAATTTCTTAATATATCATCAAGTAAAATAAGGTTATTATTTGAGTTATAAACTTTGTTTATCTTGTGTATTTTTGGATATACAATTCAAAAATAGGTTGCTATGCATAAGGGAATAATTCAGGTAGTTAATAAAGCTAAGTCTATAAAAGTATAATCAATTGATTTCTTAATTGTAAAATACATAATTGCAAAAACATTTGGAATTAATGCAAAAGCAAAAATTAAAATAGAAGATCAAATAAAGCAATTAGTTCAGTAATTATAGAATCTTTCATTTATTTTTATATTTTTATTTGTACAATAATTTAACACTATTAACAATCTTTGGTTTATTTTTAAAACTCCCCAAGTTAAAAAATATAAAAACAAAATAATAAAAGGTGATATAACTAACAATAATTTTATTTCTGTATATAAGGTCATAATTTTTTAAATATTCTTAAACCAATCATATTTTTTGAATTCATCATAAATGTTGCCGAAAGTTAACAATTGATTATCAAAATCAACTAGTTCGCATTTTTCATATGGTTGTATTGCGTTCCAATATGTAATTAATTTACTATATTTGCTTACATTTTTAATTTTCAATGTTTTTGGATACATAATATATCTGTTTATTTCATTATTATCAAAGTTAATTTTGTAAATGTTTTCAAAGTTAAGTTGTAAGTTGCTTAGTTCACTATTTTTGATTTTGTCCTCTAATAAAATTAGATCATTATTATGTTTAAGGGTTAAAAGTTCTATAAACATTCAAATTATTCTTATTGAAGATGTAAGAATTAAAAAAATAAATGAATATCCAAATACATTAATAATTACGAAATCTGCTATATTTCAATCTAAGAATTTCTTATATCAAATCATTATATAAGTTACTCAAGCTGATAAAGGAATTGAAGTTGCTATAAGAGCGATTAATGTAAATAAAACAAAAATTTTAGTAAAGCTTTTAACCATTTTTTTATTTAATTTTATGTTAATTTGCCTTAAATAATTTAATGAAAAGTAAAGTTTTCCATTAACATTGAATTTATAGACTCATACGAAATATAAAATAAGAATAACTAAACATCAAAGCGTTATTATATATCCAACTATTTGCAAAGTTAATGGCATATTTATCCTAAGTTATCAAATTTAACTTTATTTGGTAATGTCTTAATATATTCACCCGTTTTAGGATGTTTAGATTTAGTTAATCCCATTGAATATAATTCAAATTTTGAATATTTAAGCATATCCTCTAATGTTTTTACTTCGTTCGTTTCTAAGTTTTTAAATACTGTATTAACTCCTCCTGTACCACCCATATAGTAGGGATTATCCTGAACGGTTTCATTAATAACTGTTCATTTTACTTTTTTCATTTGTCCAATGTGCATTCCTGTTTCTTCAAATTGATTCTTGAAATCATCAATTCTATCATTATGTTCAGAAAGTTCTCTAAATGATTTGATTGCGTCTGCAACATTAATAGCTGCTGATGCAATACTTAAATATGTACCCGCTTTTGCTCCGAATTTACCCATATTCACTAATAAAGTTGAGTATGCTAATTTAAGTGGTGCTTTTGAAAGATTTAATGACATTGTTAGTGCTTTTCTAGATAATTCTCAAGGATTAGTTTCTTTAGATTTTGAAAAAGTTATTATTCCATCGCTAAGTATATTCAACGTTTTTGAATGATTATTGATAATCATATCAATAATGCTTGCTATTGATCCTGTTATTGCAGCACCAACTGAAAATACAGTCGCAAAAACAGCTGAAGAACCAAAAGAAAAGAAAGAGCAAATATATGAAACGGCTGCTGCACTCGCTAAAACTGCAGTTAATGTTTTAAATGTTGTTGATAATTTAATTAATAATTGAATCTTATTGCTGACCTCTTCAAATGTTGCTTTAAATTCATTTAATTCGTTTGTTAAAGATTCAATTTTAGATAATATATTCTTTGAACTTATTTGTCCATCATCATTTACGAAATAATTATTTTTTGCATCTGTAGCTATTCTCTTGTAATAACTTTTCACTTCTTTTGTATATTCTTTTATATTAATATTTTCGCTATTAATTTGCGTTTGAATTTTTGATATTTCATCTTTAACTTGATTCTTAATTTCGTCAATGTTAATATTATCTAAATTAATGTCATTTATTGAACCTGTTTCTTTTAGTTTATTTTTAATTTGTTCAATTTTTTCTTTACTTAATTTCTTTTTAATATCTCTATTAATCTTTGAAACTGAGAAATTAGAATAATCATCTTCAATTAAACCCAATTCATTTGTTAATTCTATTATTTTGTTGTGCTGATCTTGATCATTGACGTTATTATTAGTAGCCGTTTGAACTACAGACATTACTGATAAAACTAATGTATTTAGCTTCATAAACCTCCTTGAGCATATTAATATGTATTAATTATATTTATATTAGTAATACATAATTAAATATAAATTTTATTTCCATAAAATGCCACAAATATATAAAAAATGTCTCATAAATTTTTAGAGACAATAATTTTAATTTTGGTCATTTGGATTCAAGAATAAATCAAATCAAACGGTTGTATGATCAGATATAGCACTTCTTACATAATCAGCTTTTGCTTTATATTTTTTACCATTTGATTCAACTATTTTTTGTCATTGGTTAAACGAATTTATATTACCAAATGCATAATCATTATTAGGGAATCTAAATAAATCATATTTATTGCCTTGTGTATAAGTTAAATCTGATTTAATAAATATTTTGTCATATGGTTCGCTATATACATTCATTGTTTTTGATAAACTTGTTGAATTTTTAGCAGTATCTGCCAATAATGATTCATAAGAATTAAGGATTGGTGCGAATGCTTCAGATTCTTTGCCTCTAATTATATTAGTATCACCAGCAAAAATTAAGTCGTCATTTGCTCCGTCTTTAATATCGAATCAATCCATTGCATTTTTTAAATTTAATGCTTCAGTAATTTCTTGGGCACCACCACCTCTAATAGTTTTATGCGAACCTTCTTTGTTTTTTGTGTCTTTACCAGGTGAATCAAAATGGCTTATAACATAAGTAAAATTATTTTTAATATTACCTAAAGTTTCAAATTTAACACCTGCTGGAGGTCTCATATAACCTCTAGCTTTTAAGCTATTAGTTTCGCCAAAATTATTTCAAGTTGAATTATCATAAACTAAAACTTTTTGGTTGTTTTCAAATGGTAAGGCTTTTAGTAATTGCTTGTTATATATAAATGAAGCGTACTCAGGAACATTGCTTCTAGAACTTAAGGATTTATGCCCTACTTTTTTATCGGTTTGTAAGTAGTCATATTTATCAGTTTTGTAGAGTTCATTTAATTTAGAAACCAAATTATTAACAGCATTTTTGCCATCAACTTCTACTAAACCAACTAAATCATAGTTATTTTTGTAAATCACACTTGCTAAAGCTTCATATTTATAATTAGGAGCATCATCACCGAAGTTTAATACGTTTCAAAAACCTATTCTTACTTTATTTGAATTTATGGCCGGTGTATTATTTTGAATATTTGCATCATTTTTGCTTGGTTTATTTTCTTGTGGTTTAGTTGTTTCTAAAGATTCATTGTCATTATTTTGCGAAGTTTCAACATTACCGTAATTTGAATTATTTTGACTATCAGAATTGCTTATTGTTAATGTAAATATTTCACTTGAAAATGATCCATTAGATAATTTTAATTGTCATTTAATATCAAAATTACCTTCAGAAATTTTGTCTACATATAAACCTTTTGTATTACCTCTAAAATTATCTCAACCAATTGTATTTGTTCCGTGAGTTTTAATTACTGTTGGATTAAGATCTGAATTAATTGTAATTTCAGGTATATCAATTTGCTTACTGTTATTTTTTTGTTTAAAAGTTAGTTTACCGTTTTCAACTTTAATAGCATTTGTTGGCGAAGCGTTATTTGAAACTATTTGTTCAAGCTTATTAATTAATTCGTTTATCTTAGTTTTATCAACTATAAATAAAGTGTTTGATTTTGATAATTCATAAGCTTGTGGAACTAAATATTTAGACGATTCGTTTAGTTGCTCATTTTGGTTATTATTTTCTGAATCATCATTTGTTAAATCGCTCTTAGGATTAGTGTTTTCTGAATCGTTAATTGTTTTGTTCGACTCTTCTTCATTTGGTTCATTACTATTGTTTTCATCAGAATTGTTGTTTGAATTAATTGAATTTTCTGAATTTGTATATTCGACTTCTTTATTTTCTGACTCTGCGACAATATCTGATTGATTATCGGATGGTTCTATACTATTTTCATTGCTTTGATCTAGTTCAGTTTCTTTTTTATCTGTTGATTGATCTTCATTGTCTGCAATTGTTTCACTGTTTATGCTATTATCATTTTCATCTGTGTTTTCTAATTCTTTATTATTAGAATCTTTTTCTTGATTGCCTATTTCATTTTCTTTTGGGCTAGCTTCAGTGTTAGAAATTTCATGATTATTATCAACTTCTGAATTTTCATCTTTTTCAGTATTGTTTAAGGCGTTCTCGTTATTTTGTATTTCTTCTGTTTTGTTAGTTTCATTTACTTGAGATGTTTGGGTTGCGTCATTATCTTTATTATTGATAGCATTTTCTTTTTTTGTAGCATTTTCTTCTTTGTTTAGATTATTTACAACTGTATTATCAATCGTTTTGGTGCTCTCTGTATTCTCTATGTTTTTGTTATTGTTAGTATTAGCGTTATTCATACTATTTTCAATATTATTGTTTATATTATTTTTGCCATTATCATTATTAGAATCGACTAAATCTCCAAATTTGTCATTTGTAGTGTTATTTGATTCTGTTGCGTTGTTACAGCTCGTAATTACAAATGGCAAAGCACAAATTGACAAAGGAACAAGAGTTAAAAATTTAAGCTTTTTATTTTTTGATTTCATATTTTCCTAAAATTATTTAATTATTAGCAAATAAATATTATTCTATTTATTAGTTTTAAATTAATTATTAGTCAAAATATGGAATAATTTCCTTAAAAACTATTTATTTAATATAAAAACCGACAAATTTTGTCGGTTTAAGTGTTTTATTCCGCTGATATTGAATTATCAACAGGTTTGATAGTTTCATCTATGAATTTCTTCAATTCATCATAATCATTTTGAATTGTTTGTGAATTTGTTTTTTGAATTGTAAATTCAGATCATTTTTCTGAATTTATTTTTTCTAATAATGTTTTAGCTTTTTCTAAAGCTTCAGAATTATTTGGTGTTTGACTTTCTTGTTGATTTACTCATTCTTGCAGTTTTTGAATGTTGCTATTATTTTTAATTATTAAACCTTGAAGGTATACACAATATTTATCGTGAATTTCTGGCATTTGATATAAGAAGTCTTTTTTAGCTTTTTCAAAATATTCATATAGATAATCAAATAAAGCTTCACTTAATTTTGGATTACTTATATCAGCATTTTGTTGTTGATAAGCTTCTTGAATTTTAGGATCTTTTCAGTTTCAAGCTTCATTGATTTCATTTACTCCATCAAAAAAGGTTTTGTAATTATCATAAATTCACACGCTTGAAACTTGTACTGCGAAAGGATATTTTTGAGTAGTGTATTTTTCTCAAATATCCGAGCTTCAAGTGTATGTTCCATCGCTATTATTATTAATAGTTGGAGTGGCTAACCTATTTGAATAATATCCTCAGTTTCCAAAAAATTCTAATCCAACTTGAGCTCAAGCATTTTCTAACTTATCATTTATTTTTTGGATTGTCTCTTGAACTTTTTCCGGCTCATTATTATCTTCATATTGTTTTAATTCTCTATTTAAAGCTTCAACAGATTGCATCGCTTGATTATATATATCATTTTGATTTAATTTACCTACTAACAATAAAGGATCCATAGCAAAGTTATTTGTTTCTATGATTTCTGTTTCATTTTTTTCAACTTCTGTTTTATCTTCTTTAGTTAATAAAGCAGCTTTATTCTCTAAATCTGTCATTTTAGCTTTAATATCAGCTAAATACGTTGATATTTGTTGATAAGAAGGATTTTTGTTTGTTTCAGCTTGTGAGATAGCATTATTTAAATTATTTGAATATAAGCTTAATTTAGAATTGTCTTTATGTTCATTATATACATCGTTTGCTTGAGTTATTAATTGGGCTAATTCAGCTTTTTTATCGTTGTATTCGTCAATTAATTCATGACTTTTAGCTAAACATTCAGTAAGTGTTTCTTCGGCTAAATCGTATTTATCCATAATTTCATCACGATTATTGTTTTCGCCTAAATCAGGAAGCTTATTTAAAGTTTCTTCTAATTTATTAATTAAGGCAGTAAATTCTGGTTCGTTTTTTGCTTTATTAATTTCTGCACTTGATTTTAAATTATTTAGATTTCTTTTAACTACATTGTATTCATCAATAGTTTGTTTTTTATCGTCATTAAATGCGTTTAAGTTATTAATAAAGTTATCAATAATAGTAGTTAAGTTATTTTTTTGCGTTGCTATATTATCAGGGTTATTTGATTTAATACTGTTTAACGCATCATTATAAGCGTTTCTAAGGATTTCAACATCTCTTTGGAATGCTGGATCATAAGTTTTATTTAATAAATTGTTAGCTTCGGTTAATTTAGGATTAATTAAATCAACATTATCTTTTCAAGCATTAGCATTTACTAATTCATTTGAAACAGTTGTAGCTAAAGCTTTTATTTTATCTAAAGTAGTTTCTTTAGTAAGCATTTCTCTAAATGAACTTATTTGATTTTCTAAATAAGTAATTCCAGCATCATATAAATTATTTTGATTTGCATTTTTTAAATTATTTTTAAAGGTTTCTAATGCGTCTATTGTAATATTAATTGCTCCAACATTATCTGTAATTTGAGAGACTATTTCTTTAGCTTTATTTAGGTCGCTTGGGATTTGGTTCAACTTATTTTGCAATTCTTGCATTGGGGTGGTTCCATTTATGCTTTCAGTAGAATTCATTGCGTCTGTAAATAACTTTTTAGGTTCTGCATAATTTGGATTATCTTTATACTGCTCCATTAAATCTGCAAATTCTTTACGTAATTGGATAATATCTCCTGCTAGTTTAGCCTTTTCGTCTTTAGCTTGTATTCAATCAAAATTTGAATTTGCTATTGTATCTTGTAAATTACCTGAAATTTTATTAATTATTTCTATTGAAGTATTAAGGTTTGTAGCTTCTTCAGTTTCGTTATTTATAATATTTTCTAGTCTATATGCTAAACCTTGAATGTTTTCTAAATCATTATCAGGTTGTCAGTATAAAGGATCATTATCAGTTTCTTTTAATTTGTTAATAAAATTGCTTGCGACTTTTACTTTTTCATTATATTCATCTATAGCTTGTTGAATTAATTTATCTTTTTCGGTTTTATCTGCATTTGCTTTTGTTATAGCATCTAATAATGAGTTTTTAATGTTATTAAGTTCGCTTATTGGTTGATTCAATGATAATTGTGGTACAGTTAAAACAGCATCAGATAAATTACTTATGATTTCTGAATAATTTGCATTTTTTGACATATCTTTAACTATATTAGTAATATTATCTACTAATTGTTTAATTTCAGTTTGCAATGCTAACGATTCATTTATTGATGTATTAAGCGAAGCCTCAAAAGCTTTAATATTTTTATCTAAATCTTCTAAAGTGCTTTTTGCAGCCTCATCATTTTTAATATCATTATTTATATAAGCTTGAGCATTTTCAATGCTATTTTGCAGAGCATTAGATGCACCTTTAATGTTTTGATTATCTTTGTTTGATTCAATTAATTGGCTAGCCTTACTTATTAATTCTTTAAGTTTTTCAAGAATACTTTTATTTTGGCTTTCTTTATCCTTGGCATTAACAACTAGTGCAGTCGCTGAACTTGCGGCAATAATTGTTCCGCTTGTTGCAATAACTAAACCTGTTAATGTTTTTGATTTATTTGATGCCATAATAACTCCTTATGTGAATTTTTCATAAAAATATATTTTTTTATATAAATATTATCCATTATTTTGCTTTTATGCTTTATTTTTTTTTTTTTTTTTTTTTGTAAAACCCCTCAAATGAATTGTCAAGGCACAAAAAATAAATTTAACTTTTTACCAAAAAACCTATAAAACAATAAAAAACCGCACTTTTAAAGTGCGGTATAAATAACTATAAATTATTAAACTAAGAATTCAGGTAAGTTAGTTTTGTCGGAACTAACAGTTTCATTAACGAGTTCATCAGTATGATTTGAAACATTTAATTTTGACATATTAAAGGCTTCAAAATCAGAATTTATATCATCAGAATTATTAATTGCATCAAAATTTTTAATTACATTAGTATTAAGTTGTTCGTCGTCGTTTAGACCTGAAGCGATGATTCCTACTTCAAAATAATCGTTTTTATCATTGCTTTGATCTATCATTACCCCGATTTTCTTTTGGATGCTATTTGAGCGGTTATCAAACACCTTATCGATTTCAGCGTTCGCTACCTGGATAGCTTCTAAAGGAACTTTTGAATCGAATTTGAAGTTAACAAGCATTTTGGTACAAGTTTTGATATCGCTTTCAAACAAAGGGTTTTTTAATGCTTTTTGTGTAGCGTTTTTAACCTTATCTTTGCTTGAATCTTTACAATATCCTACAATAGCTTCATTGCCATTTTTGAATACATTTCTTAAGTCGTTTAAATCGATATTTAAGCAACTTTTTTCAAAAAGAATATCGTAGATAATTTTAATTGTATTTTGCAGAATAACATTTGAATACTTTAAAGCTTCCATAAATGGTAAATGTTTATAGTTGTCTAAAAGTTTTTGATTTGAAACAATTATGTAAGAATCAACATATTTTTTTAATTCATTAATACCTTTTGCAGCTACCACTTTTTTAGTTGTGCCTTCAAAAGTTTCAAATGGATTTGTTACAACTGCTATAGTTAAAATATTTAACTCTTTAGCAATTTTTGCAATCACTGGTGTAGCACCAGTTCCTGTTCCACCACCGAAACCAGCACATAAGATTAGTAAATCTGTACCAGAAAGCATTGTTTTAATGTCTTCAGTACTATCGATAGCCATTTGTTTACCCATTTCAGGGTCATTGCCAGTTCCACACCCTTTATTTATGCCAGAACCTAATAATAATTTATTTTCACATTTACTTATAGATAATGCTTGATGATCTGTATTAACTACAAAATAATCAATATTATCTAAAGGTTCATTTAGCAAAAAGTTTATTGAGTTGTTGCCAGCTCCACCTACACCAACAACTTTTAACTTAATGCCATAAGAACAAGAATTATTTTCATCATTCATTATTATGCTCCTGACTTTTAAGAGATAGATTTTGCAAAACTAGGCTTGTTTGGCATATGAAACAGTTTTTTAAATCAGTTGAATCTTGATTTGTTTTCTTGTGAAATATTTAGAGTTTTTAGCATATTTTCTCCATTAAATTTTGAATTATTTAATAGTTGACACGCATTTATAACTGTCATATTTGCTTGTTGATTTTTGTTTAATTTTTCCGCTAAAGAAATTTTAGATTTTAGACTGCTATTTTTTAAACTTTCAAAAAGAAAATCATTATTTAAACCGTATAAAATAATTTCAGATATTTCCATTTCTGCTGTTTTATAGTGGTTTTCAACTTTTTTAGCACATTGTGAAATTAAATTATTTAAACAACTAAAAATTGTATATTCGTCAGTGTTTTTATCAAACTTACTGAAAATATTTCAATTATTTGCAACTGCTAACAATGAATTGTTAGCTAGAATGCTTAGCTGATTATTTTTAATTCTTTTTGCTAATTCCTTTTTGAATATTTCAAGATTTACGGAAAAATTTTCAAAAGTTATCACTGCATCATTCATAACTGTTGAAAGAGTCAAATGTTCTCAATCATAGTTTACAATGAGTTTAATTTTATTATCTTGACTTTGATTATTCAAACATTGATTTTGTAAATAAACATTTTCATTTTTAAAGCCATTTTGATCTAAACAGTTAATTATTTCAACAATTTGAGCATTGTTTTCAAAAAACATTAATGATGAAAAAGTTGTTAATTTAATACCTTCTTTATTTATTGGTAAAGAAGCATATTGTTTAACTTGTCCCGTTAAATCTTCAAGTTCATATAGAAAAGTTTTAACAGTGTTTAATGAACCAAAAACACTGTTTGATAGTGTTTTTTGTTTAATTTGCTCATTAATATTTTCATTTACTTTAGATGTTATGTCAAAATGATGTTTAACTACCTCAAGTTTGATTTTGTTTTCTTTTGCATATTCATTATCAATTTCATAAGCAAAAGAAATTTTTGAATCTTTGTTCTTTTTGTTGTTGAGCTTCATCGAAAGATTATTTTTAATTGTACTTACAAAAGACTTAAGAGAATTAATATCAAAATCAGTGAATGAAACAGATTCAGAATACATTTCAATGTATTTTGAATTAATATTTTCAAATAATCTAAAAATAATTTGGCCACATTTTAGACTAAAAATACCATAAAATAGTTTCATTCGTCCTCCTTTATATTAATTTTGTTAATATTCTTAACTTTGCACTTCGTGCTCTTTTGTTTTCTTCTTCTTCGGTTTTGCTTGGGTTTATGACTTTAACAACATAGTTTTTGACTTCATTAATTGGCATTTTTGATGGCAATTTATCCTTAATAAAATTACCAAAAAAGTTTTTAACAATTTTATCTTCTAATGAGTGAAAACTAATGATTGCTAAGCTTGAATTTTTATTTAATAATTTGATAGCTTGATTAAGCATATCTTGAATGGATTCAAATTCATTATTTACTTCGATCCTTATAGCTTGAAACACTGCTTTGCAAGGATTTTTTAATTTCACAAGTTTAGCAGGATAAGATTCCCTTATGACGTTAGCTAATTCTAGTGTTGTCTTAATTGGACGGTTTTTAATGATGGCCTTCGCAACTTGTTTTGCAAGTTTTACCTCGGCGTAGTCAATAAAAATTCTAATTAATTCACCTTCACTATAATTATTAACAACATAGTATGCATCGAGTTCTTGACTTTGATCCATTCTCATGTCTAATCGTGCGTCTTTATTGTAACTAAAGCCGCGTTCGTCATTGTCAACTTGAGGACTTGAAATTCCTAAATCAGCAATAATACCATCAACAGAAGTAACATTTATTTTGCTTAATTCGCTTGTTATATTCTTAAAATCTGAGTGAATTAAAATAAAGTTATCATTAATTTTGTTTAAACGTTTGCGACTTTCTTCTATCGCAAATGCGTCTTTATCAAAACCAATTAATCTTCCATTTTTTGATAAGTACTTCAAAATTAAGCTTGCGTGACCGCCCATCCCTAAAGTTAGATCAACATAAGTTCCATCGGGTTTTATGTTTAAGGCATTCACGGTTTCATTTAGTAAGACAGAAATATGTTTATTAGTCATATTTATTCCTTACTAGCTAATTTTTCAGCAGCTTTTTCAAGAATATCTTCATCTATTGATTGACAATATTCCTCATATTTTTCGGCTCCTCATAATTCAATGAGTTCACCAACGCCAATGAGAATAGCTTCTTTTTGAATAGTAGCTTTTTCTAAAAATAATTTTGGGATTATAAAACGTCCTTGTGAATCAAGTTCTATTTCTCAACTATTTCCAAGTCAAGCTCTTTGAAGAATTCTAGCTTCTTTGCTAAACTGACTTTGGTTTAATAATTTAGAACTAAATTTTTTGAATGCAGTTTCACTTCTAAGTTCAACTGCACCACTTAATCCGATAGTCATAAAGAATTTTGACCCTAAACTGTCCCGCAGTTTGGCTGGGATCATTATTCTATTTTTATCGTCCACATTTCTGTTATATGTTCCGTATATTTCCATTTTTCTCCACTATTCACCACTATTATACATTTACTTATAGTAAAAGGCAAGAAAATTGGCTTGAAAAAATAAAGAAAAATCAGGAAACTTAACATTAAAAAACTAATTAAATTTGTAAAAAATAAAAAAAGAGCATTTTTGGTTGATTTATTCATCAAAAATGCACTAATTTAAAATAATTTAATTTTTAAAATATGGAAATTTCCATATAGTGAAGAAGTGGGACAAATTATTGATTTAGTTCACCTAAAACATCGGTAACGTCTTCCACTTTACCAACTAAGGTTAATAAATCACCTTTTTCAAGAGTAGTTAAACCACTAGGAAGAATGTTTTGTGAACCTCTTTTAATTAAAACGACGCTAACACGTTTATCGTGGAATTTGATATCTTTAATGTTTTTATTGTTGTATTTTTCATTATTTAATGTAGTAGAACCCATTACGAACCCATTACCAATTTCTTGTAAATTTTGGCTAAATTTAATAAAGTTTTGATTAGATGCTATCAACGCAGTACGGACGCCTGCTTCATATTCAGGTTGAATAATAATATTAACTCCAATTTGTTTCAAAACACGTGCGTGTCTATGAGTTTGAGCTCTTGCAATAATATTTTTTACATTTAACTCTAATAAAGCAGCCACAATTTCAATATTTTCAGGTACAGCTACAATAACTGTATCCATTTCTTGAATGTTTAAAGCTTTTAAAGATTTCATATTTGCGGCATCTGCAACCACAACTTTTTGAGCTACATCAGTAAATTCTTTAAGGAGTTCTTCATTTTTATCAATTAATAATAATGATTTATTCATTTTAGCTAATTGGTTAATAACAGACGATCCAAAACGACCCACACCAATTACACAAATATCTTGTTGACTATTACGACGCATATTTTCTCCGTTTATAAATAATGCTTAAATTATATAATTTTTGCAAAATTTTTAGTAGTATTCATTATAAAAGTGAGGTTCCAAAATTGAACCCCACTTTTATAATTTTTGCCCTAAAATATAAATATAACAACCAAATAGAAAGGGCAATATAATTATAATGAAATTTAAAAGTTTAAACAATGTTTACTGTATCGAAACAACAGTGAAACATTCATATAATAGCCAAATAAAATATAGATCTAAACACATTCACGTTTACATTAATGATTCTGAAAAAGACTTAGAATACGCAAATCAAATATTTTATAGAAACAGATTCAAGGTTCATTTTAATCATATTTCTATAACTAAAGCACATAAAATTTTGAAT
>NZ_JHXS01000016.1 GCF_000687775.1 Mycoplasmopsis felifaucium ATCC 43428 | reverse complement strand
AGAAAATGCACATCGTTTTATCAGAAGATTTATCCCAAAAGGTACATCTATGGATAAATTCACTCAAAGTGATATGGATATAATTCAAGAAAGAATTAATAAAATTGAAAGGTACAATATCGCTGACTGAAATTATAAAAATTTCAAGCCTTCTCAGTTAGAGAAAATTTCAAACTCGTTCATTAATATGAAACGACAATTCAGATAATTTATAAAATTCATTAAAAAATCATCTTTTTTGCCTTATAAGGCAATCTTTTCTATTGCTTTCTAAGCAATAGTCTATTATTAAAATAGATTTTTATTATTTATCGTTTTAGGCGGAACCTCACTATTGCATTTTATAATATTTTAAGGCTGAAAAATACTTTTTTAATATTTATTAAAATAATATATAATAATGTCAAAATAGATACATACTCGAAAGGAGAGTTATGCAAACAAACAGTAGCAAAGCGTGAGAAAACATAAATGATTTTTTCACAAATACCGCAGGCGCTGGAATGGGAATGTACGGTTCATATCATTGACTTTACTTCAGTAGTGCAATAGCACTAGTAATCTTGTGATTATTCTCATTTAGAAAAGCAACAAGAAACCAAGTTAGAGGGTTGATGATTCTTTCATGAATTTTATTATTCCTTAATGAAATTCTTCTTCACCAACTTGGAGCATGAGCAGCAGTTAAAGTTGGTACAGATTTACATTACAACTACGGTTATGCACCAGCAGGACCTGGAGCTTTAATGTTGTGAGTATTACCTTTATTCTTCTTATTACCATTTGAAAAATGAGAAGATATGCTTAAGCCAGTTATTGGAATTTCATCTATATTAATCGGTGGAATGTTATTAATTTATCCAAGTGCTGTATTCGCAACCAAAAACGCAGCTTGAATACTTTACTCATTAATTGAAGCATCAATCGTATTTGCTTTAGGTTCTTACTTAGTGCTTAAAAATAAAATTGCTCTTAAGAGTCCTTGAACATACATTCACTACATTATTGGTATGTCAGTGATCATCTTAGTGGCATTATGTTTAAACGGAATTGTATTCGCTGGTTCAGGCAAAAATTATGAAATAGCAGCAGGATGAGACTTTATGAAAGTATCATACTACTCAATGCCTCCAAAAATTTATACATACTTCGCAGCAATCTTTGGAACAAACTTATACAGCACAGCATGACAAGTATCAGTATTAGTTGGATATGGAATCGTATTAATCTTTGGTGCGTTATTACCATACGCAATCTTCGCATCACTATTTACACCTCTTGTGTCAGAATTAGACAAAAGATACTATGAATCAATCGAAGCCGAAGAAGCTGAAAAAAGAGAATGCTGTTGTTGTACAAAATCACAAAAAACTTGTGAAGTTGAAACAGTAAAAGTAGCTTAATAAAATAATATTTAACCTCCTAAATTGGAGGTTTTTATTATAAAACCTCACGAATTTCGTGAGGCATTTTAGTTAAGTTATATATTTTCTTTCTCTATATTTTCTAATATAAGATATTGAGTAATTTAAGCATTCAATTAAAATAATTGAAATCATAATTGGAAGCATTAAGGCGGACACTTTAGGCAAGCTAAAATCTTTTGACATATATGTATAGAGCATTGCACCAATGCCAACAGCAGATAAAGGCCCTAAATTAATTAAATTTCTATAAGCTAATTCAAATCTAAAAATTGTGTACGTTAATAATTCATGTTTTACTGCTGGATAAATAAATCTAGATAATATTTTAAACTTACTTACGCCAAATGTTTTTAAGTTATTTATTTGTATATCACTAACAGCATTAATTGATTCAATAAAGAACTTAGACATACTACGTGAAGTAGAAATTACAATAATAATAAATAGACATGCTTCAGCAGATATATAAATTATTTTAAATAAAATAAATAATAGAACTACTGGAATAACTCTTATTAACAACAATATTATTTTAATTACTATAGAAACTGCTTTTGGAAAAAGTTTATTATTCCCTAAAAGTGCTATAAATAAGCTAATAAAGAATGATACAAATAAAGCACCTGAAGCTATTTTTATAATTGCAAAGAATGATTGTCAAATCCTTGCTGAATCTTTAATTAAGTAAGAATAATCTGGTTCCATTAGTGACTTAAATGAGTGTTTGATTCCTTCAAAATTAAATACTGAGTAATTAATTTTAAATAATGTACTAATTGATATAGCTAAAATTATTCCAAACAAAACTCAGCAATACAATTCAGGGCGTAAAAACATACGTTTAATACTTGCATTTTTAGCTAGAGGTAGAATTGTTTTTGGTTTAAATAATAACTGATTAATTGCTATATTTATTAGTTCTAAAACCAATAAAGAGGCTAATAACAAGACAAGCGGAATTCCAACATAAGCTAAATCACTATTCTTTGAAATAACAATGAAATTACCTATACCAACTAAACCTGCACTTGATAATATTGTCGTTCATCTTAAATTAGATTCAAAACTAAAGATAAACAACATAATAATTTTGTTTTCATTTCTTAAAGAAACATTATTAATAAATGACTTAAATTTACTTTTCCCTAGTAATAAATCATTTGAATAAAACTTAGTTTCGCTAGTTTCAAATATGTCGCAGATATATTTGTGCAATCATAATCACGTAAATCAAGCAAGCATCAGCGTTGCAAGCAATAATTTATCAAAACCGCTCTTAAACAGTGCTAAAAAGAAAAATACAGGTATGCTTCTAAGTAATAATATAATTATTTTGATGCCGTAAACAATTCATTTATTTTTATGCAAGTTATTTGAAGCAATGTAAGCAGTAAAAAACGCTATAAAAAAGCCAATTAAGGAACCTAGAGCAGTATATTGCAAAGTGATAAAAATTGTTTTTAAACATACAATTCAAAAGTTTTGATTTACAAAATCCGGATTGTCACTTTTAAATCTAAATAATTCTTTAATATAATGTCAAAATAGTTCGCTTCCATACTTAGAAGTTTTCCAATTTATTGAAAAAACGCAATATAGAGCAAACCCAATTAATATTGCAAGCCCAATATACTTAAGTCATGGATTTAATTTTTTTAGTTTTTTATCATTGTTTCAATATTGAAACACAAATTTATTCATAAATATTATTTATTTCTTCTTCACTTAAGCTTTTGATAGATTTATTTGTTATGACTTTTTTGCCTTTAATATAATAAGATTCGTCAATAAATTCTATAGAGTTTTCTATATCGTGAATACTGCAGATTACAACAGCGTTATTTTTAATTGCATATTCTTTTAGCAATTTAAAAATATGTTTTGAGTTTTTTGTATCTAGACCTGTAGTAGGTTCATCGGCTAAAACAATTTTTTTTGGCTCAAAAAGTAATGAAGCTATTTCAACTCTTTGTTTTTCTCCGCCTGATAAAAATTTAATAGGGGTATAAATTTTTTCACTAATTCCAATATTTTGCAATATTTCATTTAATTGTTTCTTTTGATTTTTATCAAGGATCTTAAACATTCTATAAAATCAATTTTTATAGGTTGAATTAAGCTTAAGTTTGATATTATCATACACATCTAAATTGTCTAAAAGAGCTGTTTCTTGGAATAAAAAGGAAAAATTACTTTTCACTTTATTAAACTGCTTAACTGGTATTTCTTTAGTTTCAAAATCATCTATAAAAATAGAACCTTTATCAATTAAATGCTTATCTACAATAGATTTCATTAATGTAGTTTTACCAGATCCACTTTTACCATATAAACCATATAGCTTACCAGGTATAAATTCAAGGTTAATATCTTTTAATAAATAATCGCCATTATACTTTATATCAACATTAGAAAATTTTATTTTCATAATTAAATTCCTGCGTTTTCACACATTTTAATTATTTGTTCTTGTACGTTTGTTACTACTTCATAATCATTAAAACCACCAGCAACTCCAATTGGGTTGTTGTTTTCTTGAACTAATTCTTTAAAAAGAGTAACAATTGCATTAAGTTTATCGTATTTGATATTTTTACTTGCTACTCCAATGTTATATGGAATTGCGTCTGTAATTGTTAATATTTCGAGAGAAGCATTCGGATTAACGGTTTCATTTACTTTATAATTATCTTTTTTACTTTCAGTATAAGCAAATGCCATTTCGTTGTCAAATGCTATTTTATAGGTACTTTGGCTACCCATAGCTTTAGCCTTCAATGAAGATGTATAATATGAAGCTGTTTCAGGTGTTGCAGTTTCTGTTTTAAGAGATTTATCTGCGAAATAAGCACTAAATTGTTTTTTAAGTAATGCTTGTGGTAATAAATATTTAGAACCAGAGTTTTCATTACCTATAATAATTCCATGTTTTCTGAATTCTTCATAATTGCCTGTATTTCAGGCTTCTTTGATTTTTTGACGTTCTTCAGGAGTACCCATAATTCAAATAGCTCCTCTTTGTCAACCTACTGTTTTATTAGGCTCATAACATCAAGGATATACATAATTTACATAATCTGTTTTAGCTCAACTTGCATAACCACCACGACTTTTGAAAATTTCATTTTGGTTTTTAGCTTGTTCAATTAAATAATTGTTTTCACCTTTTGAATATCCTTCGCTTGATAAGTTATTTTTGAAAGCATTTGTTAATGTTCTCATAAAAACATTCGTTGTTTTAAGATATAAATCTTTATCTAAATAAAATTTAGATACTGCTGGAAATGCAATAATATTATCATTTGATGATACATCATTTAATGTTGTTAAATCGTTATCCGATGCAGCAACAAACTTAATTTTAAAATTATGCTTAGAAGCCATTAATTTATCATTAAAAGCTTTTTCCATAGCTTCTTGTGCTACTTTATCAGAATAGCTCATGGCATCTTGAGGCATTCTAATTTCAATAGTTTCTTCTTTTTGTTCTGCTGTGCTTTGACAACTGATTCCAACAAATGGAGCAGCTCCTAAAGCAATAGTTGAAAACATTTTAAAAATGTTACTTTTTTTCATAAAAAAATCCTTTCATCTGACAGAGTGAAAGGCGTGCTAAAATTCAACTAAATTGAACTTGCTACGCAGGTCTTAACCCGATCAGCTCAAAGAGTATTTCTCAATTTGCTTTTGCAAATACCTCTGTCAATTATTTACATATAAATAATACCACATGCAAAATCTTAATATAAAATTTTATATATAAATAAAGGAGTATGATGAAAAAGAAAATACTATTTAGCAGTTTGTCTATAACTGCTAGTTTAACACCTGTTATCTTAAGTACAGTTAGTTGTGGGAATAAATCTAATAACACTATTTCACAGCAAAATAATACAAAAGAGACTAAATTAATTGAACTAGTAGATGAATATAAAAACGAGTTTAATTTGTTAGTTGAAAAATATATTCCACAATACTCAATTAATAAAAATCTATTCATAAATAGCGACGGAAGTGAAAATAATTTATACAACAGCGTGTTAGTAAATAGATTTATATCACTGTTTTATAGCCTTTTTGGTAAACCTACATTATTTAATAATGCAAGGCAATTAAATGAATATATTAAAGATAACACCTCATTAAATGATATAAATCAAATTTGAAATCTAAATAATAAATATATATGAAACAAATTTTTACTAGGTGCCAATTATGTTGCATCTGACTTACATCAACAATTAATTGAAAATAGCAATTATATTCATAATAACTTTTTGAACGAAAGAAGTTCATTTAGATCAAAATTATTATTTGATGTTCCAAATGACCTATTAAATAATATTAAAATTAAAAATAGCAGCTGACAAACTTACTTAAAATCAGATTTTGAAAAGATTTCTAAAACTATTTATAACTTTAATTTCAAAAGACTTAGTGATGAAGATTTTATTGAATCATTAAACCATAATTCAGAGCAAAATCATAACCACTCTCACGCTTCATTTAATTTAATTGATTCACTTGCTCAATTTATGACATACTTAAAAAATAATTCAAGTTTTATTAATAATAATCCAATTGAACCAGATGAATTCGGTAGATTAGCAAACAATGAAAATGCTCAAAGATTATATGTAGCTATTTATAACCAAATAATATTTTTAAATGAAAACATAACTAATCCTAATGGTTCATACACTATATTAAAAGAAGAATTTAAAAACCTTGTTGCACAAGTAAATAAAATCATTAATATTATGAAACAAATTTGTGCCGAATTAGGCTTAAGCACAGGCAAAATTGCAAATATTTTCAGCTAAAATCAATATATAAAAATGTACCAATGATATTTTGGCACATATTTTTTAATATGCAAATTTAGTAACTTCAAATCAAGATATTGATTGTCAAGGAATTATATTATTGTGCATTAGTGCAACATAGACTATTAATCCTATAACTATAATTGAAACAATTGCATCTCTTCAAGTAGGTATTAAAAAACGGTAGTGAGTTCTTTTTGCGTATGGATCATATCCTCTAGTTTCCATAGCATTTGCTAAATCTTCAGCTTTAGAAAAGGCAGAAACGAATAAAGGAATAATTAAGGTTGTAAATGATTTAACTTTATCTTTTAGTTTACCATTTTTAAAATCAACACCACGGCTTGATTGTGCTTTCATAATTCTTTGTGCTTCATCTAATAATGTAGGTATAAAACGCAAAGCAATATAAATAATCATAACAATTACGTGTGTAGGTATAAAAATCAATCTTAAAGGTAATAATAAATCTTCTAAAGCTCTTGATAATAACGCAGGTTTAGTAGTATTAACCATTAAGCTTGTAATCATAATCATTATGTAAACTCTGACCACTAATCCTAAGGTACGTGCTACTGTTTCTCAAGCAATGAAATATTCTCCGCCTAAATGAATTGGGAATGGATACCAATGTCTTAAAGCTAAATATTCAGGCGTAAAGCCTCCTTCTGGGGATGAATACATTTTATACTTCATTGTGTAAACATTAATTCAAAACAAGAAGAGGCCAATTAACAGAGGCATAATTCAAAGTTTTAAAACAGCCTTAAAACTTTTAGTTCCAATTAAGAATAAAACTAATAATTGAAGTAATAAAATACCTAAAGAAATAAAATCGCTTGCTAAAAATGTAAGAACAATATAAATGATTGTAAATGAGATTTTGAATCTTGGATCTAAACGATGCACAAAACTATCATTTAGCATATAACGGCCGTAAGCACTATTCATGTTTACCACCTTTCTTGGTTGCTAAATAATCATTTAAGAAATTAGCTAGTTCATCAATAGATGTTACTTTTGGTACCCTAATTCCTTTTTGCTCAAGTTTATTAACAAAGCTTAATAATTTAGGTGGTTCCATATAATTTTTTCTTAAAAATTCTACATCCTTAAGTACTTCGTATGTATTGCCATCTTTGACAATTTGTCCATCTTTAAACATTAGTGTTCTATTAGTGTATTCCAAAACATTATCTAAATCATGAGTGACAATTATTACCGTTTTGCCTGATTCATTAAGCTTTTTGAAAATATCTAAGATTTCAACAACCCCAACAGGATCAAGACCAGCAGTAGGTTCATCTGCTATTAAAACATCAGGTTCCATAGCTAAAATACCTGCAAGTGCAACTCTTCTTTTTTGTCCTCCTGATAATTCAAATGGTGATTTTCTTAAATATGATTCATCAAGTCCAACTAAATTAAGATATTTAGATGCTTTTGCAAAAGCTTCTTTCTTAGGTACCCCAAAACTTCTAGGACCAAAAGCAATATCAGCTTGAATAGTTTCTTCAAAAAGTTGATACTCAGCAAATTGGAATACAACACCAACTTTTTGGCGAATATCTTTTATTCTTTTAAGTTTTTTATATCTGCTTTTTTTAGAAATTATTTTTTCGTCAACAATCTTGTTTTGTTTAAGCTTTTTATCGTAAACCTCATTTTTAAAGGTTCATTCAACAAATCCTTCATCAGGAATTAATAATCCGTTTAAATGCTCTATAAAAGTAGTTTTTCCACTTCCAGTTTGACCGATTATACCTATAAATTCGCCTTGTTTGATCGTGCAAGAAATATTTGAAAGTGCTTTATTAGGTTGCTTAGTATTTTTTAAAAATACATATGATAAATCTTTAACTTCTATTTGCATAATTCGTTTAATAACTCCTGTTCATCATATGTAGGTTTAATTCCATGAATTTTTTCGCTTAGTTTATATATGAAAGGTGAATCAATTTTAGCTTCATCAATAATCTCTTTGTTATTTAATATTTCATTAGGTTTTCCCGATGCAATTAATTCACCGTGAGCGAAAACTAAACAATAATCAGCAAGTATAGCTTCATCCATATCGTGCGTAATAGATATCATTGTTTTATTTTTTTCACGTTGCACGTTTCTAATGATTTCTAAGACCTTTCTTTTGCCTAAAGGATCTAGCATACTGGTAACTTCGTCAAAAAGGATAATTTCAGGGTCTAAAGCTAAAACTGAAGCAATTGCAACTCTTTGTTTTTGACCACCAGAAAGAAATTGGGGTGCTTTTTCAAGATATTTTTGCATATCTACTTCAGTGCTTAATTTATCTATGATAGCTTTCATATTTTCACGAGGCATACACTTATTTTCTAAGCCAAAAGCAATATCATCTTCAACCGATGCACCAATAAATTGGTTATCTGGGTTTTGGAAAATGATACCAATTTTCTTACGTATCTCTTTTATAGACTTTTTCGTAATAACTGTACCATCAATTTCAATTGTTCCTGAAGCAGGTTTATATAAAGCTACTAGCAGTTTGCTAAAAGTACTTTTACCAGAACCATTATGTCCAAGAATAGCAACATATTTACCTTGTAAGATTTCAAGGTTTAAATTATTAATTGCATTGCCTGAAGCACTAGGGTATTTAAACACAAGATTTTCAACTTTAATCATATTTAATATTATATATTAAAAGTCGTTTAATGCATTTGTATATATGCATTATAAGCAAGATAAAAGCACTAGAATTCTAGTGCTTTAATGATTGACTGAATAAGTTTAATACCACAATAAAATAGGGTTTTTAGTAATTTTAATTATTATTAAATTATTTAACTAATTCAATAATAGCCATAGGAGCGTTGTCACCTTGACGACTTACTAATTTGTAAATTCTTGTGTATCCACCATTACGATCTTTGTATGATGGAGCAATTGTGTCGAATAAGTATGTTAAAACGTTTACAGAGTTATTTGAAGCGTTGATTGAACGTAAGTATGATGCAGCTTTTCTACGGTTTGCAAGTGTCGGGTTTTTAGCCTTTGTAATTAATTTTTCAGCGTGACGACGTAATTCTTTAGCACGAGTTAAGGTTGTTGTAACACGACCGTGAGCAAATAATTCACTCACTAATGTTCTCATAACACCTTTACGTCATTTAGAATCACGACTATAAATTTGTGTTGGGTTCGCCATTATTCATCTCCTTTGCTAAGAGTATATCCATTTTGTTTTAAACATTCTTGAATTTCATCAAGTGATTTTTTACCAAGGTTTTTAGTTTGTTCTAATTCATCCAAAGTCATAGCAGCAATTTGACTAATTTTTGTTTTGTTAATTCTTCTTAAAGCATTTAATGAACGCACTGAAAGACCTAATTGATTAATATCAATGTCATTTTCAATCGGTTCTGAAGTTTCAGTAGTTTCTTCTTCAAAAACATTAAGCTTCATTTGGTCAACATTACCAATTAAAGCGAAGTGTGCTACTAAGATTTCACAAGCTTGGTGAATAACTGATTTAGCATCAACTGTACCATCTGTTGTGATTGTAAATAGTAATTCTTCTTCAATTTTATTACTTGAAGAGTTAAGTTCCACAACTGAATAATTAACTTTTTCGATTGGGTTGAAATTGCTGTCTGTAGCTATAAATAAGCCTTTTTTGATATTTGATTCAATTTTTGATGTAAATAAAGCATCATTTTGAATAAATTTCTTGTTGTCTTCATTTGACATAAAACCACGACCTAAACGTAAGTACATTTCTAAATGTAAATTACCTTTAGCATTGATTGTAGCAATAGGAAGTGTTTTGTTTACAATTTCAACACTTGGGCTTGCAACATCTAAACTTCTAGATGTAATTGTACCTGGTTCATTTGCTTTTAATGTTACCTTGATGATTTCACCATCTTTAATGTATTGAGGATCATATTGGAATCTTACTTTTCTAAGATTCATAATTATTGCAGTTACGTCTTCAGTTACGCCAGTAATTGTTTGGAATTCGTGGCTAACTCCTTCGATTTTAATTGCAAATAATGCTAATGATGTTATGTTTGATAAAACAACTCTTCTAAGAGCCACAGCTAATGTGTGACCAAATCCTCTTTCAAGCGGTTTAACTGAGAATGTTACTTCGTTTGGATTATTTTTATTTGATATAGAAGAGCTATTTACTTGTAAATAATCTAATTTAGACATTTTTTCCATAGTAATTATCTCCTTTTCTATCTCATCTCTTCACGTTTACGAATACGTTTTGGAGGTCTTGTACCATTGTGTGGTGTAGGTGTCACGTCTTTGATTTCTGTTACAGTAATACCTGAAACTTCGATTTGTTTTCTTGCAGCATCTTTACCAGCTCCAAGTCCTTTAAGTTCAACTCTTACACTTTTAATACCGTGTTCTTTAGCGGCTTCTGAAGCAGCTTGAGCAGCTAAACCTGCTGCATAAGGTGTTTTCTTTTTTGTACCTTTGTAACCAATAGCACCTGATGAACTTCAAGCAATAACATTTCCAAGTTCGTCAGCGAATGTTACGATTGTATTTTGGTTAGTTGAGTGAATGTGGGCAACACCAGTTGTTATATTCTTTTTCTTAGTTTTTTTAGCCATTATTAACTCCTACTATTTTTGTGATTTTTTACCAGCAACAGTTTTTCTAGGACCTTTACGTGTACGAGCATTACTTTGTGTGCTTTGTCCTCTAACTGGTAATCCTTTACGGTGTCTAATTCCACGGTAGCATTTAATTTCCATTAAACGTTTGATGTTTAATGATACTTCTCTACGTAAGTCACCTTCTGTAATGTAATTTTTAGCAATTTCACGAATTGCACTTAATTGAGCTTCACTTAAATCTTTAACTCTGATGTTTTCGTCAATGTTTGCTTTTGCACAAATTTCTTGTGCTCTTGTGTTTCCAATACCATGAATGTATGTTAATGAAATAACAACACGTTTATTGTTTGGAATTTCAACGTTTAAAATTCTAGCCATTCTTTATTCCTATCCTTGTCTTTGTTTGTGTTTAGGTGTTGAACAAATTACTCTGATAATACCTTTACGTTTAATAATACGACAATCTTTACACATTTTCTTTACACTAGCTCTAACTTTCATAGTTATCTCCTTATTTATGACGGTAAGTTATACGCCCTAATTGTAAATTGTAAGGGCTTAATTCTACGTCAACTTCATCACCAGGTAAAATACGAATATGATTTACGCGCATTTTGCCTGAAATATGAGCTTTAATTACTAATCCATTTTCGAGTTTAACTAAATATTCATCAGTTGAATAAGCTTCCTCGACTGTGGCTCTTAGTTTAATAGCGTCTTTTGCCATTAAATTCCTTTCGTCAATACTACACCTTTACCATTTTTAATAAGTACAGTATGTTCATAATGTGCGGCATTTTTGCCTTCTGCACTAACTACGGTTCATTTGTCTTTTTTAGTTCTGATTTTAGCACTATTTTGCAAAATCATAGGTTCAATACAAATAACCATATTATCTTTTAATAACGGTCCTGTATGAGGAGTTCCTTCGTTATAAACATAAGGATCTTCGTGTACGTCTTTCCCTATACCGTGTCCGCAGTATTCTTTAGGTGTATATAAATTATTTTTTTTAATAACTTGACCAACAGCATAACTAATATCGCCTACTCTTGCTCCTGGTTTAATTGCTTTTAAACCAGCTTCAAAAGCTTCTTTAGCTACTTTAATTATTTTTTGGTCTTCTGCAGTAATATTACCAACACCTTTCGCGAAGGCACTATCACTTTTGTATCCTTGATAGTCACATCCTAAATCAATTTTTACGATGTCACCATCTTTAATAACGTAATTACTTGGGATACCGTGAATCAATTCTTCGTTAACAGAGATGCAAGCTGTACCAGGAAAGCCATATAGGCCTTTAAATGCCGGCTTAGCACCTCTTTTAATAATCTCATTAAAAGCAATTGAATCTAGTTCTTTTAATGAAATGCATGGTCTTACAAAATCATATAAGACGTCTTTGACTTCTGCCAGGATTTTACAACTTTGTGTGATTAATTCAACTTCACGTGGACTTTTTATTTTAATCATTAGTCCTCCTGAACTGTTTTAATTTTGTTTTGATACTTTAGCAATAATTTCTTGTGCTATATCTTCTGGTTTTCCTGAAGCATCAAAAATATAGGCAACATTTTTATAATGATCTAATAAAGGTTGAGTTTCAGCTTGATAAATTTCTTGTCTTTTTTTGATAGATTCAACTGAGTCGTCTTTTCTAGTCATTAATTCAGCACCACATTTATCACAAATATTTCCTTTAGTTGAAGGCATAAATGAAACGTGGAAGCTTGCTTTACATTCAGGACAAAATCTTCTGCCACTTAAACGTTCTAAAATTAATTCTTCAGGTGCATTAAGCTCAATGACATCATATTTGAAACCTTCAATAGAATCAAGGAACTTAACTTGAGCTAAAGTTCTTGGGTAGCCATCTAAAATTACTAAATGATTTTCATTAATTAAAGAAGTTAATTTTTTCTTAACAATTTCGTTAGTAATTTCATCAGGAACATATCCACCAGTTTCAACAATTTTAGCCACTTGTAAACCTAAGTTGCTTTTTGAAGCTATTTCTTGTCTAAAGATGTTTCCTGTTGATAAGTGAATAATTCCTGTTTCATTAGCTATAATTGCCGCTACTGTACCTTTACCAACGCCTGGAGGCCCCATAAATACCATATTATTTAACTTAGCTTTTTGATTTATCATAATAAACCATCCTCATTTTTACTATCGTTAATATTTACAGATTTTTTATCAATTTCTGCAAAGCCATATACATTGCTGTCAGCTTTCGATTCTGCGATGCTTTCAGAAACCATTCTTGAAATTCTTTTTTGTTTTGATAGCTGACTCGATTTTAGACGAGCTTTAAATTGGTCAATAGTTTCTAAGGCTGCTGAAACTATAATCATCATTCCTGTTCCACCAAATGACATAGCTACAGGAACGTGTAAGAAGATAACCATTAAGTATTGGAATGAAACAAGAAGCACAAGATAGAAAGCACTAAAAGCTGATAATCTCATAACAATTCCAACTAGATAGTCTTCAGTTTGTTCTCCAGGTTGAATACCAGGGATAAAGGTTGAGTTCTTTGAAAAGTCTTCTGCGATCTTATCAACTCTAGATTGTTGCAGTCCAATGATAAATGAGAAGAAGAAGGTGAAAACAACTAATAAACTTAATCCAAGAGGCTGATCAAATTGCATATTTTTAAGAATTCAAATTGCTCCTGTATTTGATTTTGGAAGTATTCTCGCAATTAAGATTGGGAAGGAGATAAACATTGACGCAAAGATCATCGGCATAACTCCACCAGGGTTTAACTTAATCGGAAGCTTACCCATTTCCTCAACACTCTTACTACGTCCAGCTCCTATTTGTTGAATTGGTATATGTCTTTCAGCTTGGTTAACTACAACAATTACAAGCAATAAAGCACCATAAACAAATAAGTAAGTTAAGAATTTAAGTACTCCAATTATGACAGCTGATTGACCTGATTCATTAACATATGATTTTCAAGCTGTACCAAATTGATTAGGTAATTGGAAAGCAATACCAACTAAAATAATTAAACTTGTACCATTTCCAATTCCTTTATTTGTAATTTGTTCAGCAATAAAAAGTGAGAATAATGAACCCGCTATTAAAATCATAGGAAGCATAAAGTAAACTACAAAATTAGTATTAAAGCCATGTGGATCTATTGTTATAAATGGATTATCACCAGAAGTTAAGGCTTTAGTTAACATAAACGCTTGTGGAAAGGCAATTATTAAGGTTAATATTCTTGTGATAATATTTATCGTTTTTCTGCCCTGTGGACCACTTTGACTTAGTTTATGAATCGGTGGAAAGATTTTAGTTTGCAATAAGGACATAATCAAGGAAGCATTAATAAATGGACTAATACCTAAAGCAACCAGAGAGAATTGTTTAAGACCACCACCACCAATTAAGTTCAAAGTATTTAAGAAGTTATCTTGTTGAATGAAATCTGGCGTTGTAATTTTGACAAAAGGAGATTGAATAGTAGTACATACTAAATAGATTGCAAGTAGTAATAGAGTAAATAAGATTTTTTTAGTTATTTCTTTAGTTGCTCAAAAATCTTTTCACTTACGACCGAAGTTATAGAAAAATTGTCTCATTTGCAATCCTATGTTCTTCATTCTTTTAGCTCCCTATATGCAATATTAAAAAATAATATTTATATTATATAATAATATAAATTTTTTTAGTCCTCTTTTAAGTCTTTTTTATTGATACATTTTTACTTTTATTTTTTGACGAAAAACACTATAAAACAGTCAAAAAATAAAAAAGTACCCTTAATGGTACTTGTTCTCTGAAAACTGAATAGTAATTTTATATGTTTCATTGAAATGTCATAAAATAAACATCTCTACTTTTAAACCTATCAATTTATTAGTACTGGTCAGCTCAACACATTGCTGTGCTTACACATCCAGCCTATCAACCTCATAGTCTATAAGGAATTTCAAGGGAATACTCATCTCTGAGGAGGCTTCCCACTTAGATGCTTTCAGCGGTTATCCTTTCCGTACTTAGCTACCCAGCTATGCTCCTGGCGGAACAACTGGAACACCAGCGGTACGTCCACTCCGGTCCTCTCGTACTAAGAGCGGCTCTCATCAATATTCCAACGCCCACATCAGATAGGGACCAAACTGTCTCACGACGTTTTGAACCCAGCTCGCGTACCGCTTTAATGGGCGAACAGCCCAACCCTTGGAACCGACTCCAGCTCCAGGATGCGATGAGCCGACATCGAGGTGCCAAACCTTGCCGTCGATGTGATCTCTTGGGCAAGATTAGCCTGTTATCCCCAGGGTAACTTTTATCCGTTGAGCGACTGCCATTCCACAATGTACAGCCGGATCACTAAGTCCTGCTTTCGCACCTGCTCGACTTGTAAGTCTCACAGTCAAGCACACTTCTACCTTTGCGCTCTACATACGGTTTCTGACCGTACTGAGTGTACCTTTGAACGCCTCCGTTACTCTTTAGGAGGCGACCGCCCCAGTCAAACTACCCACCACGCACTGTCCTCCCACCTGATTATGATGGCAAGTTAGAAATTCAACATAACAAGGGTGGTATTTCAAGGATGACTCCACCGTTACTGGCGTCCCGGTTTCATAGTCTCCCACCTATCCTACACATGTTAGGCCAAATTTCAATACGAAGTTGTAGTAAAGCTCCATGGGGTCTTTTCGTCTAGATGCGGGTACCCAGCGTTTTCACTGGGACCATAATTTCACCGAGTCTAGTGTTGAGACAGTTGAGAGATCATTATGCCTTTCGTGCAGGTCAGTATTTAGCCGACAAGG
>NZ_JHXS01000015.1 GCF_000687775.1 Mycoplasmopsis felifaucium ATCC 43428 | reverse complement strand
AGGTACATCTATGGATAAATTCGCTCAAAGTGATATGGATATAATTCAAGAAAGAATTAATAAAATTGAAAGGTACAATATCGCTGACTGAAATTATAAAAATTTCAAGCCTTTTCAGTTAGAGAAAATTTCAAACTCGTTCATTAATATGAAACGACAATTCAGATAATTTATAAAATTCATTAAAAAATTCATCTTTTTTGCCTTATAAGGCAATCTTTTCTATTGCTTTCTAAACAATAGTCTATTATTAAAATAGATTTTTATTATTTATCGTTTTAGGCGGAACCTCACTTTTGCATTTTATAAAGTTATGCTAACTATAAAAACATTTAATTTTTTACCTTTTTATAATATAATAATAAGGCAAATGCATCGTTAGCTCAGTCGGTAGAGCAGCTGGCTCTTAACCAGCGGGTCACAGGTTCGAACCCTGCACGATGTACCATATCTTTAAACAAGAACCAAATCAGCCTCCCGGGCTGATTTTTAAAAATTACTATTTAAAACACTAATATATATTAAAATATTAATAATATTGTTAAATCTAACAATTCATATAATAATTTATTCAAAAACCAAAGGAGACTTTATGAGTCCAACTCGTTTAATTCCGATTGGTGGTGTCCAAGAAATTGGTAAATCTACCTTAATCGTCGAACATGAGAATCATATTTTTATTATTGATGCAGGCATTAAATTTGCAGATACAGCTACAACAGGTATTAAAGGTATTATTCCTGATTATAAATACTTAGCAGACAAAAAAGATAATATTGATGGATTGTTTATTACACACGGTCACGAAGACCACATTGGTGGAGTTGTTTATTTAGTAAAACAAGTTCACATCAAAAAAATCTTTGCTCCAAGAATTGCAATTCAATATCTAAAGTTAAAATTTGATGAACACAGAATTACACATAAAATTGAATTTATAGAAATAGAAAAAACTGCCGTTCATGATTTTGGAGATGGTTGTAAAGTTGACTTCTGAAGCGCACAACACTCTATTCCTGATGCTTTTGGTATCAGAGTTACAACACCAAATGGTTCCTTAATGTGTACCGGCGACTTTAGATTTGATTACAGCCCAATTGGAGATATTTACACAGACTTCTCTAAATTAGACCAAATGGGAAAAGAAGGCTTAACTGTTTTACTTTCTGATTCCACAAATGCAATGCGTCCATTCCACTCACCAAGCGAAAGCGATATTTTAATTGACATTGAAAGACATATGAGAAACGCAACTCGTAAAACGATTATTACAGCATTTGCCTCAAACTTAACAAGAGTTAAAGCTATCATTGATTTAGCTGTTAAATTAAAGAAAAAAGTAGCTTGCTTTGGTCGTTCAATGGTTCAAGGTGTTAAAATTGGTCGTAAATTAGGTTATATTAAAGCGCCTGCAAACATTTTCGTTGAGAAAAAAGATATTGCTAATGTAGCCGATAAAGACTTAGTAGTTTTAACAACTGGTAGTCAAGGTGAGCAATTGGCGGCCCTTTCAAGAATGAGCTATGGTAAACACGCAACTGTTAACATTCAAAAAGGCGATATGGTTATCTTTTCATCTAACCCAATCCCAGGCAACAGAATGGTTACTGAATTACTTATAAACAGACTTGCAAAATTAGGTGCAATTATTAAGGAAAACGGTCCTGATGGATATTTACATACATCAGGGCACGCTTACAAACACGAACATGACAAAATTTTCCAATTAACAAAACCTAAATTCTTTATGCCATATCACGGCGAATATAGAATGTGTATGGTTCACGGCGAAAGTGCTGTTCGTAACGGCGTAGATCCTAAAAACATTTTTATCCCTGAAAACGGAAAAGTGTACAACATGATAAATAATACAATTGTACCAACTGAAGAAAAAATTGATTATGGTCCAATTTATATTGATGGAACTACAACATTAAATATTAATGGTTCAATTATTAAAGAAAGAGTTGCTCTTGCTAATAGTGGATTTGTTAATATAACATTAATTATTAATAAAGAAAATAATACCATCATTGGAAGGCCTTCGTTAATAAGTCGTGGTAGTTTTTACGTAAAAACTTCGCTAGATTTGGTTGAAGAAGCCAAAAGAATTGCTCACGGTGCGGTTTTATATCACATCAAAAATACTGAAAATTGAAACGTTGTGGACCTAAAACAATTAATCATTGATAGACTTGAAGCATTGTTTTATAAGGAAAAACGGAGAAGACCAGTCATAATTCCTACAATTCTTTTTGAAAACGAAGAATCAGAAGAACGCTTTGAAAATGCCAAGATTCAATTTGAAACCAAAAAAGACAGTTCCAAAAAAGAATCGGTCGCTAAAATGCTTAATGATCTTAAGGCAGATATTTTTGGTTCAGATGAGGAAAGAAAAGAAGAACTTAGAGATAGTGAAGAAGACGAATAATAGTGAAAACTATTATTTTTTTATTATGAAATAATTAACATCACTTTATTAATATAATTAAATTATGAAGTTAAGGGATAAAAAAATAAATGAAAATAAATACATAAAATCGTTCTGCAGTCAAGATTATTTTTTGTGACACACATCAGATGAATTTAAAAACCAATATATGTCTGATAGCACATTCGATTTTGATGATTTTAATAATTTGGAAGATAATGAAGATGATAACGATGAAAAAATTTGAGGTTTATACTTTGATAATTTCGCAGAATCAAACACAACACAAAATAACCCTAGTAAAATCTTTAATAAGATCACTGAACAAGCAAACACTTATGTCTTACAAGGTATTTTTATTAGCAAAAATGTATCGTATGTACCTTTAAATATGGATTTAACAGGAAAAATACAACTCACCCAAAAGTTATTGAATGATAATAATGTAGATGTTATTTTCAACGCAACATTTGGATATTCAACTACAGAAGATTTCCTAGTTCATTCATCACAATATGCATATGACAAAACCGATAAAACAATTTATTTATTTAAACCTTTCCCTAAAACCACTATAAAAACGCTTCTTTCTGCTGATTATGCATATAATGTTTTCAAAAAATCAACTCAACTTGAGCCTAATAATATTAGAGTAATAATTGTTGACAACTTATTACCATTAAAACAAGATAAATCTAACTTTTTCATAACTGAATGCTGCGGAATGGGGAAAGATCCTTCAGAAATAAATAATGAAAGATTACAGAAATTAAATGATAAGTTAATAGGTACCCTTTTTGATGGCAAAGATAAAGAGTTTGTTAATAATTACTATCGTAAGGGATTACAATATTCAGGGCAACATTACGAAATCCTAGTGTCAAAATTAAAAAAGCAAAAAATATATGAAAAGCAAAAATATGCTTATTTAGACTGTATAAAAGGTAGACAAGTTTTAAGAAATATAACTTTATCCGAGACAAAAGATAAAGAGACTGCTTTTTTTGGATTTCAAAAAGCAAATAGCACTATCATAAATGAAGAAATTAACCTAGGAAGCTTTGACAATACAATTAATAGGATTCAAAATGCTTATACAGTAAATAACGTTAATTTTGATATTTTAGATCCCTATTATGATAACCCTGTGCCAATTAGCCTTGATTATAGCGAATTTGGTCAAAATGATGAGTTATTAAAAACATATAAGAAATACATAATTACAGATGATAAATGAATGAACGGAAATGTGAACGATTCATTAAAAGGGAAATTTTTTGAAAAAAAGTCACCGAAATCTTCTTTTGATAAATATTATTCAAATTTAAAAACTTCTAAACAAATGCCTGATTTTTTTAAAAGAGAAGTGGTTGAAAAATATTTGTCTCTTTTGCACCAAAAAGATTGTAAAATAGTTTGATATGATTATGAATCATTTACAAGCCCTCTGCCTGTTTTTGATAATTTCAGACCTTATAGACAGGTAATTAATCAAGTTTCAATTATCGAAACAATAAATGGAAAAATTGTTGATGATTCACAAGAAGATATTGTTGTAGATCCTAAAACTATTCAAATTATCGACCTAGTCAAAATTCTTAAGAAATTGTACGACAGGCAAGCAGATTATTACATAGTTTTTAACAAAACTTTTGAAAACTCAAGAAATCAAGAAATAGCTAAATTAGCAAGCGAAAATAGTAATAATACAATTTTCGTAAAAAGCCTTAAAACAGTCTTAAATATAAATACAATAGATGTACAACTTTATGCAAATTACATTAACGATAGAACAATAGACTTGATGGATTTATTCAAATCAGCTAAATCAAATCCAGATGTTTTATTCAAATTCAAACTTGATAATAACAGCACAGAAGAAATAGAATTACCTACCTTAAACAGAAATTCTATATTGGTTAATAATATAGATGCAAACTTATTTGCTAATCCTGAATTTGTAGATAAAATACTTAACTTTAACATCTTTTTGAAGGATCTTAAATGTTTATTTTCAATTAAAAAAGTTGAAAAATTAATAACATCTAAAAAAATACAATTAGAACATTTGATCACACCTTATTCTGAATTGGAAGAAATTCATAACGGTGGTAACGCAATGGAGGCGGCAATAAAAAGATATTGTGGTATAACTGGTGATAATGTTTGAAATAATACAGTTGTAAATTTAAAAAAATATTGTCATAATGATGTTCTAGCAATGATTATGGCGTTCAATTTCGCTGAAAAAATTGTTTCAGATCTGTTTCCTGAAATTAATCAATTGAAATATACTTTTGATAATACTAAACAATATTTTATAAATACGAACACAAATAAAATAGAAGTTATTGATAAATAAAACTGAAACTAAACCTACAAATCTGCAGGTTTTTAATTAAAAAATAAGAGATTTATAATCTCTTGTTTTTATTAAGTTTAAGAACTAAGAATTTGTAGGATCTGTATATTTGTTTGTATAAGCTTCGTTAGGAATATTAACTGTTTTGTTTGTTTTAATAGAATCTTCGCCATAAGCTGATAAAGCTTTTTCAAAGTTGTTTTCGTTTAATTGAACACCTGTTTTAGTTACGTGTTTTCCGTATTCAATAATTGAATCAATTAATTTACCAGCTTCATAAACTTGTTTAATATCTTTTTGTTTAGTTAAGTCTAACATTGAATAACCGTCACCACCAGCAGCGATAAAGTCGTTTGTTACAATATAGTAATCATTGTCAGCAACAATGGCTTTGTCGTTAATTTTGAATGAATCTGCTTTTGGTTTTCAAACATATGTTTCAGCTTTTAATTTTGGATCCATTTCTTTAACTACATCTATTGCATAAGAAACGTTTGAAGATAATTGTGCAAATGCACCAGATTTACCTTTAGATAACCCAAATTCTAACGTCTTAATCAAAGTAGATCCTTTAACCTTAATTGTAGTAATTCTGTTACCAAATGGACTTAGAGCTAATATATCTCCATAGTTTAAATCACCAGCCTTCAAGTCTGTTCTTAAACCTCCACCATTCATAAGCCCTATTGTATTATCTAATGTTGAAGCAGGTTCTCCAGCAATATTTTTACATTGGAAATCTCACGCTAGTGCGTTGGAAGCCATAATTCCTAAACCAGTTGGTAAAATTCTACCGATTCAGTATGGGGTTCCGTCTAATTCAATCGAATCAGCGTGTTTTAAAACAGTTGGGTTAGCAAAAGCGGGTTGATTTTTAACTTTGTCAAATTCTGCTTTTAAAGCATCTAATAATTTAAGATTTACATCATTTTTATCAACTACTCTATTGTGTGTATCAACATCAATTTGATATACATTTCTTAAAACTTGGTTAAGACTAATAATTTTGCCTGTTTCTGTATCAAATTCTAATTCAATATCTCCAAGTCATTTTGTATATGCTTCAGTTTGTGTCACATAAATATCTTTATTAGCTTTATTGTTAGCCTCAACATAGGTATGGCTGTGTCCGTCAATTATTAAGTCGAGTTCTGTTTGACCATCACCATTAACGTTTTGAGCTAAATATTCTGATGATCATTCACTTTGAGTTCTACCTGTTCCCAAGTGTACTGTACCGATAACAAATTTAATATCTGGGTGTGCGGCTTTAATCTCTTTAAGAACCTCTTTTGCAGAAGTTGTTGGATCTTTAAATTCTACTAATTCACTATTTTTTGGGTGTGAAGTTCAAATAGTATCAGGTGTTGTTAAACCAAAAATTGCAACTTTAAGACCATTTGAAATTTCTTTAACAATATAAGGTGTAAATACTCTTTGGCCCACTTTAGTTTGGTCGTATCCGGCAGGTGCTGTGCTTGCATCTGCATAATTTTTGTAGTAAATATTTGATGAAATAAATGGCATTTTTCTATCAGTAGAATTAATCTCAGCATCAATTCCTAGAATGTGTGCTAAACCATAGTCAAATTCGTGGTTCCCGATTGCTACTGAGTCATATCCAATTTCTTTAGCCATTTTTGAAATTGTTTTACCTTTGTCTGAATCTGATAATGGCAATCCTTGAATCAAGTCTCCAGCTGAAAGTAATAAGTCTCTCTTTTTATTTTTTAAGAATGAATCTGTACCGATAATACCTGAGTATAAATTATATTTATAGTCATCAAATTCAATACGTCCGTGTTCATCGTTGGTGTGGAAAATTCTAACAGTTCTTATCTTAGAATTTTCTTCTTTTTCCATTTTTCTTAATGTTTCAAAATTTTCATTATATTTAGTATTAAGTGAAGCCAATACAGGTGCAGCTTTGTCATATAATGCTTTAATTTGATCTTTTAATTCTTGTTTTTTGTCGTTATCATTTTCTTTATCTAGTTTACCTTTTAAAGTTTTTAATTCATCAGCATATGTCTTAATTTGTTTATTAAATGCGTCATATGAATCTTTATATTTAGTTCTAACATCTGCAAGACTTATCTTTGTTTCTTGAGCAGTTTCATTGTTAGTTTCAGTATTAGATTTATTAGCTTCATTAGTTTTCACACACTTAGTTGAAATAAGTGGGGCCACTGTAGCTGTAATACCGCTAAGTGCTAATCCTAATCCTAAAAAATATTTCTTTTTCATAAAAAATCCTCCATAAATTCTTACACTCTAATTATACTTTTTTCATTTTTAGGCCTATTCCAAAGCTGAAAAATACCAGAATTATTACCTAAAAATATAAAATTTAATAATTCGCTAAAAATTTGGCAGTTATCAACATTTTTAAAATATTGTTAACCTTATTGCCTCTTGTTTATATAATTAAACTTACACATATTTTTTAGGAGGCAAAATGTTAATAGGTATTAGCGGTATGATAAGTAGTGGAAAAAGTACACTTACAAAAAATCTTTCTTCACACTATAAAACATCAATAATGTTAGAGGAATTTGATGAAAATGATGAGGTATTTAACACCTTTTTAAAATGGCTTTATGAAAAGCAACCAAATCTAACAATGGGGTTCCAAGCTTATGTAGTTGAGAATCACACCACAAAATTAAATGAATTAATTGCAGAGTTCAATGAAAAAGGAAAAAATTGGGAAAAAGACCACATTTTTCTTGATCGTTTTAGCATTGAACACTATATTTTTGCAAATGTAAATTTAAAACCTAAAGGTCCTAAATATTTAGAAGGTTATGATGCATTATTTTCAAAATTGATTACACAAGAAGAAACGCCGGATCTAGCTATTTATTTAGATATGACTTGGGAAACATTTAAAAAACGTCTTTTTGATCGTGGCAGAGATGTTGAAACACAAAACTTCATAGCTAATGAAGCATATTTTTTTGAGCTATATAATTCATATAAGAAATTATTTGAATTACAAGCTGAAAAATACAACTTGAATTATGTTGTTATAGATACAAATAATTTAACAGAACAAGAAGTTTTAAATAAAGCAATTGAAATTATTGAAAATTACGAAAAAACCTATAAAAGAGGTTTATAAGAATGATTATCGCAATAAGCGGAATGATCAGTTCCGGCAAGTCAACTTTAACTAAAAATTTAAAATCTGCTTATCAAAATTCAATGATGCTAGAGGAATTTGACGAAAATGACCAGGTGTTCAATACTTACTTAAAGTGATGTTATGAACAAAAACCTAATTTAGATATTTCTTTCCAGTCATATATTGTTGAATCATTGACAGAATTAAACAAACACAGTGAAGCTAAATTTATGGAAAAATATTCCCATACAAATGGATTTTTGTTTTTAGATAGATTTATACTTGAACACTATATTTTTGCAGTTGTAACACTTGAGAAAAAAGACAAAAAATATTTGGAGGCTTTTGATTCTTTATTTAATTGCATATACGATTCGAGCACTGCACCAGATTTAGCTATCTTTTTAAAAATTTCTTGAAACACCTTTAAAACAAGGATATACGCAAGAGGCAGATCAGTAGAAATTGAGAATTTTAATCAAAATGAAGCATATTTTAAAAGGCTTCACGAGCTTTATTTTGAATTATTTGAAAAATTAGTTAATAAATATAATATTCCATTTAAAATTATCGAATCGGACTATAAAACAGACAAGGAAGTCCTAAAAGAAGCTAAAAAAACAATTGATAATTTTGATTTTAGCAACTCAAATCGTTTTTAATAATGTTTTAGCTTTTTTACTTAAGATTAGTTTTTAATACAAAATTAAAAAATATTAATATTACATATTAATAAAAATCATTTTAAATATGCCATAATATTAATATATTAAATTAGAGGTAATATGAGTTATAAAGCTTTATATAGAAAATATCGCCCAAAATCCTTCCAAGAAGTTAAGGGTCAAGAGCATATTATTACAACTTTATCAAACATAATTTACAGTAGAGAAATTAGTCACGCATATCTTTTTAGTGGTCCAAAAGGAGTTGGTAAAACATCTGTTGCCAAAATTTTTGCTAACTTAATTAATTGCTACCATAACATTGAAAATTTGACATCTTTATGCAAAGATTGTGCTTTAAAATCAGAAACAAATATTGATGTAATTGAAATGGATGCAGCTTCAAACAATGGCGTCGATGCAATTAGAGATTTAAGAGATAAAATTCAAAATTTACCTACAAGCGGAAACTATAAAGTTTATATCATTGATGAAGTACATATGTTATCTAAAGGAGCGTTCAATGCTCTACTTAAAACATTAGAAGAACCTCCTGCTCACGTTGTATTTATCTTAGCAACAACAGACCCTCAAAAAATTCCTGCAACTATACTTTCAAGACTACAAAGATTTAATTTTAGGAAAATTACACCTAATGTTTTAGTGGAACAACTTAAAGAAGTTTTAGATGCAGAGAAGATTAGTTATGATTCAGAAACCTTGAAATATATAGCACGTCTTGCAACAGGTGGAATGAGAGATGCCTTATCAATAGCTGACCAAGCTAGAGCATATGGCAATGGTCAAATTTTATTAGAAAATGTTATGTATTCATTCGGGATAACATCCAATGAAAGCTTAATTTCAATTATCAATAAACTTTATACTGGTGATATGAAAGATGCACTTGAAAAATTTGCTTCTTTAAAAGATGCTGGAATTGACTATAACCAGTTTAAAAATGGCTTAATTGACATAATAAAAGACTACTTAATTTATTCAAAAACATTGGATGATAAAAATCTAGAAATTCTAAATATTGACGAATTTAAAACCTTGATTATTGATATAAATTTTGCTCTAAACGCCTTTGAATTGCTTTATAAACTGGAAAAAGATTTATTCTATACCGAAAATCCTTTCCAGCTTATTGAACTCTATTTAATCAAAATATCTCAGTTAGCAATCAAATCAGATTTAAACAATAGTAAGCCAATCACAAAGGAGCCTGATATGAATGATAAAGATAAAAAAATAATTACAACTGACGAAAAATTATCTGCAATTCTTGAAGAAACACAGGAATTAATTTTAAGTACAACTAATAGTACTGTTAAAAATGAATTAATTGAAGATGACATTTTAACAGGCACATTTGACTTGCCAGAAGATTCATTAATTGATACTCGTGAAATAGATTTAAGCGAAAGTGCTTCAAATGAAGCTGATACACCAAAAATTCAGCTCATTGAACCTTTCGACCAAAAATACAAACAAATGCCTTCTTTTAAATCTAATTATTCAGTTAATGAAGTTGAACAAATTTTATTAAAAACCGACAGAAATATTTTTTCTTCAAATCAAGCTTCATTAAAAATTATTGAATCAACAGTAGATTCATACGAGTATAAAGATTTAATTTTTGCACTTTCAGAATGTTCAATGAAAGCAGCAGGAAGCAATTTTATTGTTTTAACTTCATCAAATATCCCTGTTTTAAACTACTTACAGGCAATTTCAAATAAGCAAAATGTTCAAAACTTTATCAGAGACTACTTTGGATCTTACAAACATTTAGTATTGCTTGAAAAAATGGAATATAAAACAATTGCTAAAACTTTAATGAATAAAATCCAAACTAATACTCAATCAATTGATGCAAACTTTAGCTTAGGCTCAGTTAAAATTGAAAAAGAACTAAGCCCTAATGAACAATTATTTAATTTATTAAATACTATAAAATAGGCTTTTTAGGAGAATATTATGGACCAAAATATGATTAGAAAAATGCAAAAAATGCAACAAGAATTACAACAAAAATCAGAAATTTTCATGGATCAAGACTTTACATTAACAAAACACGGAGTTACTGTTATTGCAAAAGGAAGCAAAAAAATTGTTTCAATTGAAATATCAGATGCAGATTTATTAGATCCTGAAGATCCTGAAATTCTTCAAGATATTTTACAATTAACTATCAATGAATTGTTTGATTCAATTGACGACAAACAACAAGAATTAATGCCAAACTTACCATCTGGTTTTGGTTTCTAAAATGGAAATTAAAGCAGTAAAAGAATTAAATGAAAAATTAGCAACATTCCCGGGTATTAGCAAAAAACAAGCCGATAAAATGTCTAATTTTCTACTTAATTCATCAGATGAATATGTAACTGAATTAATTCAATGCATAGAAGCTTTAAAAGTAAATATTAAATTTTGCGAACAGTGTAATTTTATAGTGGAAAACGGTAAATGTTTGAATTGTGATCAAAATGACCCTTGAAATATTTTAATGGTTGTTGAAAATCCCGCGAACGTTAAAAAAATTAGTGAACTAAACTTTTTTAATGGTTATTATTATGTTTTACCTTACTTAATGAACATAAAAGGGCAAGAAGACTATTCTTACAGCCAACTATTACAATACGCCAAAGATAAAAAAATAGAAGAAGTTGTTATTGTTTTAAGTCCAACTTTAGAAGGCACAATGACATCAGAACATCTATTCAATTCATTTAAGAAAAATAACTTTAAAGTTTCAAAAGCAGCCATTGGCTTGCCAATGGGATCAAATATTGAATATCTTGATGGTTTTACAATTAAGCAATCAATAGAAAATAGAACAAAATAAGGAGCAAATATGTTTATAACTTTTGAAGGCCCTGACGGCAGTGGAAAATCAACACTAACAACAGAATTAATTATTAGACTTTTAAAAGAAAAACCTTCCTTAAAGTATGTTCTAACTAGAGAACCAGGTGGAAAAGGAATTGCTGAAGCTGAAAAAATTAGAGACATTATTCTAAATAATGAATCTAATATTTCGGCAATGTCAGAAGCTTTATTATATACAGCTAGCAGACGCATTCACCTTGAAAGAGTTATTTGACCAGCTTTACAAGAAAATAAGTTAGTTCTTTGTGATAGATATATTGATAGCTTTTATGCTTATCAAGGTTATGCTAGAGATCTTGGAATTGATTTTGTTAAAAAAATTACTGAATTAGTTATTGAAAACACTATCCCGGACATTACTATCTACTTAGATATTACCGAAGAACAAAGTGAATTCCGTAGAGGTGTTTTAAGAGGAGTAGCTGATAGATTAGATGGTGAAAGTGGTGAATTTCACAAAAAAGTTATAAACGGTTATAAGGAATTATTAAAAGCAGATCCTGATAGATTTATTATTATAGATGGTTGACAATCTAAAGAAGCAGTTACTGAAGAAGTTTATAATAAACTAATGCAAAATGCTAAATTTAGAGCTTTCTGAGACAAACAATAATATGGTTGATAAAAACTTTCAAACAATAATAGATAATTCCTTAAAAAACGATAATTTGAGTCATTGCTATTTGCTCGTTGCTGAGAGAAATATTAATATAGATGACTCTATTTTATATTTAATTAATAAGGCAAACAATTTAGAAATAAATGAATTAAACCAGGAAAGTTTGCCACCTTCAGTTATTTATATAAATGATGATTTAGATAAAGACACAATTATAGAAACCTTACGAGCTAGCTCTTTAGCTTCATATAATACAAACGAAACTAAATTTATAGTTATTAAACATATTGATAAAATGTCTTTAAATGCACTTAATTCATTGTTAAAAAACATTGAAGAACCAAGCCCAAATACTTGCTTTATTTTAACAACATCAAATCCTAATAAAGTATTAAACACTATTAGATCTAGATCTACTGTAGTATTAATTCACGCTCCCAAACAATCTGTTTTAGAGGCTGATTTGTTAAATATACTTAATTTAAAAGAATATGAAGCGTGATTTTATAGCAATATTTTTGCAGATATTCAAGAAACTCAAAAATATCTTGATATTGTTAATTTTAATATAGTTGATGACTTGATTAAAAGCATAGAACAAAGCAACAAAAACAAATATTTCCTTTATATGTTCTTGTGTCAATTCGCCAAAAAAGACAACCAGGAAATTTTTGAATTTTTAGTTAGAAGTTTATTATTTTTTTTCAAGTTTCCTTGAATTGGTAAAAATAAAATAAATCCTTATTTCACTAAGTTATATGACATTATTATTAAAACTAAAATAGATTTTGAAGCCTGTTTTATAGCTATTTCAGACTATTTAAACAGTTTACATCAAAATGAAAATTATTTCTTACAAACCGAAAAATTGCTAATCAAAATAATGGAGGCATATGAGTAAAATTTATATAGTAGGAACTCCAATAGGTAATTTTAAGGATATTACTCTAAGAGCTCTTGAGACTCTTAAAAAAGTTGATGCAATAGCTTGCGAAGATACAAGAGTAACAAGTAATTTATTAAGTCATTTTGACATTCAAAAGAAACTTTATCCATATAACAAATTCAACGAAAAAGCCAGTTCTAAAGGTTTAATTGACTTAATTATTAAAAATAATTATGATATTGCATTAGTATCTGACGCAGGCATGCCTTTAGTTAGTGATCCTGGTTTTGATTTAATCAAAGAAGCTAGATTAAATAACATTGAAATAGAATTAATACCTGGAGTTAATGCTGCTATATCTGCATTTGCTTTAAGTGGCTTATCAAATACATTTATTTTCCACGGGTTTCCTAAGGAAAAATCAGGCCAAAGACTTAAACAGATTGAAAATTTAGATGATGAAAACGCTCACGTTTTCTACGTTTCTCCACATAAATTTGATTTATTGGTTCAAGACATTCAAACAGTCTGAAATGATAAAGCACAAATCTTTTTAGCTAGAGAGCTCACTAAAATGCACGAAACACATTATTTAGGTACACCAACTGAAATAATTGAACAATTAAACAATACAAGCAAAAAAGGTGAATATACTTTAGTGTTAAAAATAACTAAAGAAAAGAAAGAAAAAGTCAATAAATACAAATCTTAAGTTGGTCCTCCAACTTTTGTTTTGCTGTTTTTAGTGAAATGAATATATAATATTAAAAATTAAATTTTATTTATATTCATATTAATAATAATTTTAAATAGGAGTCAATATGAACAACGTTAATATTTTTGCATTAGGTGGATTAGACGAGAACGGTAAAAACTGTTATGTTTTTGAATACAACGAAAGAATTTACATTATTAACTCAGGAACTAAAATTCCTATTAATTCAACAAACGGTATTGATACATTAATTCCTAATTTTGATTACTTAGTAAAACATAAAGATAAAATTGAAGGTATTTTTATTACTGACGTTAAAAATGAATCTTTTAGTTCATTACCTTGATTAGTAATGAAGCTTCCTGGTGTTCCAATTTATACATCTAAGTTCAATAAAATTTTAATTATTGATAGATTAAGTAAATACAAAATTAATGACAATAATATTAAAATTAATATCCTAGATCAAACAACTAAAATTGGGCCTGTTTTTGTTGAATCAATTGAGCTAGCCGGTTCAATGCCTGGGCACATTGGTTTAGACTTTATAACGCCTGATGGCGATTATGTTTTTATGTTTAATTTTGTAGAAGGTAATTTAGGCATTTATGGAAACATAGATTTTGCTAATTTAGCCAAATCAAAATTTGCTAAAAGAAAAATAAAAGCCTTAATAGTTGATTCAGGTCGGGCAAATTATAACGGTAGAGCTATTGATAAGATTATGCTTCCTAAACAAGTAGAATTCGCTTTTATGGCAGCTAAAGAAGATGAAAGAATTATAGTTGGGGCTTATGATGAGGAAATGTTTGCAATTAACCAAATTTTGGAATTTGCAAGACAAACAAAAAGACCTGTGATAACTTATGGTAAAACATATGGCCAAGTATTAGAAATTATTAAGAAAGCTAAACCAGATTTACCTTTACCAGAAGTTATCGATTACAAATATGCTAACAAAACTAAAAACGCTGTAATTTTAGTTACTGGAACGACCGAAAGACTTTATTCAAGATTCTTAAGAATAACAGATAATAAAGACGTTTATTTAAAACTTCAACCATCTGACACTATCATTATGATTGCTCCGGCAATCAATGGGCTTGAAAGCGTTGAAGCAGTTACTTTAGATGAAATAGCACGTATTACCCCTAGAATTACAGAAGTTACTAATTCTGAATTCTACCGCCATAGACCCGCTAGAGAGGACTTAGTTAAATTAGTTAATATCTTGAAACCTGAATATATTATTCCAGCACAAGGTTTATATAGATATTTACTAGATGCATCTAAATACATTCAAAGCGAATGTTTAGTTAATCCTAAAAACATTTTTGTATTACAAAATGGTCAAGTTGTTCATATTATGAACGGTAAGATAATTTCTTACAAAGGTAAGGTTAAAGAAGTTGGAGATGTTATTATTGACGGTTTTGGTGTAGGTGATATAAGTACTGAAGTTATTAATGAGCGTGAAGTTTTAGGTCGTGAAGGCGTTATTCTTGTAACATCAAGATATAACCCTAAAACTAAACTATTAGTTGGCAAGATGCAAGTTAATTATGTTGGTTCAATTGATAAAGATGAGAAAAAAGAAGCTACAGAGTTAATTAAAACTACTATTACCAATTTAATAGATACTAAAAAATTTGAAGGCATTAAAGACCTTCAAAACCAATGCCGTTCATCTATACGTAAAAAGATTTTCAAATCATATAATAAAGAACCTATTGTAGTTGTTTCATTTATTCAAATATAATTATCTCTTCATAACCAATATAGGTTATGAATTTTTTTAATAAACAAAAACGCCTGTTTTATAGGCGTATTAGACAAACATTTTTTGTAATAAAGCTTTTTTTATGTCTTTGAGTTTAGTGAGTTTTTTATTAGTAAGGGTGATAAGTTTATCAACTGCAGTCAAAAATTCAGCGATTTTTGACTGCTCAATAAGTTCTGAAATTTCTACTAAATTTTCAGAATAGTCTGACCAATATATATGCGGGATCGCTGTTCCAATAGAAGATATTGAAAAATCAAATTTAGACATAATATGATATAAAAAGTTTATATTAACTTCCTGATTGTTATGAATCGCGCCCATAGTTCCAATAAACATTGTATTTTCCTGCAAAACCCTAACTCTTCCGATTCCTGCACCATCCTTAATGATTGTTATATATGGCTTATTTATAGCCGTTTTATCTGTATAACCTATTTTGCAAAGAGCATCATATAGAGCATATTTACCATTATAATTTGCATCAGAAACATTAAGATTGGAAATAGTATACCTACTAATTTCATTCAATTTAACGACTTTTCATAAATCGTTAAATTGTGAAAACCTAATCTCAGGGACTAATTTTCCTTCTCTTGGAAACATTTTTTTAAGTAAAGACTTTTTAACATCTTTTAACTTATCTAAGTTATTAGATGTTTGAGTAATTAAGTTATCTATATTTTTGAAGAATTCACCTATTTTA
>NZ_JHXS01000014.1 GCF_000687775.1 Mycoplasmopsis felifaucium ATCC 43428 | reverse complement strand
TTTACTCCTTAAAATTTATTAATAAATTATATCCCATAAATCATTTTTTGCAATATAAAGCCTTTGCACTTGAATGTACAATAATGCCATTTTTAGAATTAAATAATTCATTAAATTTGTAAAAATAGCAAAAAGAATTTTATTTTGACAAATTTATGGAATTTTTACCATTTACAAAAAAAAAAAAAAAAAATAGTGTTGTTTTTGAATGATTTCTGTATACTTTAAAAGTTATATTAATTTTTTATGTGCTTTTATAAGCGAATAAAAAGATTGGAGAATTATGCCTACAAATAAGAAAAAAGTACTTACAGGATTAACAATTGCAACTGGTGTTGCATTGATTTCTGCTACATCTACAACAATTGCGGCTCTTATGAGAAATCAAAAGAATAGTGGTATTGATACAGCTAGAGAACAATTAAAACAATTGATCCAAGAAGCTGAATTAATTGATCAAACTAATCAAGCTAATTTAGATTTAGTTGAACGATTAAGTAATCTTAAAAAATCAATTTCTCAAGGCAAAAAAGCAATTCACAAACCTTTAGCAGAGGTAAATCAAAATATTATTAAATTGCAAACTGAAATTGAAGCTATAAATAACTCAATTAAAGATAAGAATGATAAATTGATTAGAATGCATCAAAGCGTGAAAACTGTTGAGACATTTATGGAGGAGCTTAAGGTTAACCCTAATTATACAGACATAATTAATTCATTTGCTGAACCTATCAATAAATCAGCGTTATTAGACAAAAACTCAAAATCAAAAGACATTGTTGATGCTACTAAAAATATTGAAAGTACAATTAACAAAGCGATTGAAAACAAAGCTATTAAAGATGAAGAACTTAAAAACGCTAAAGATGAAAATAATACAAAATTGACAGAAGCTAATAACTTAATTGTTGAATTAAATACAGATCCCAAATTCGCAGATATTAAAGTAGAATTAGAAACTGCACTTAGTCATAATAATGATATAGTTAGTCAAGTTTATCCATTAATCTCTGATGTAAAATCAGCAACAGAATCATTAAATAATGCTATTGTTTTAGCACAAAATAAATTAGAAAACAAAAAAGCTGAAAAAGCAGAATTAGCTAATGTAGTGAATACTAAAAAAGCTGATTTACAGGCAAAATTGGATGAAATTCAAAATAACCCTAATTATTCTGAAGCTAAGAAAATTATTGAAAATGCTTTAGAAAAAACAAAAAATTTATCTGCATCATCAAATCATGAAGATTTAGAAAATGCAACTGCCGTATTAGAAAAAGCATTAGCTGACGCAAATAATAAAGTTAATGAAGCAAACGAAAATATTAAGACCTTGAATAAAGGCATTAATGACTTAAAAGATTTAAAAACCTATTTAGATGCAAATAATAAAGGCACAAATTCTGCTTATGATGCCTTATTAGCGGGCTTAAACGATAAAATCAAAGAGTTAGAAAACGACAAAAATAATGCAGATTCTATTGAAAAAATTCAAGAGTTAAGTAACAAGGCAAATAGCATTATTGAAAAATTCAACGACTGAAAAAATAAAGCTGATGAACTTTCTGCTTCTTTAAATAAAGCTGATAATTTAATTCAAAATAACAAAACAACCAGCCCTGAAGACGTACTTCATGATATGCAAAGTGCTTATGATGAAGCCTTAGCTAAAAATGGTAAAGCACAACACGAAGAACTAGAAGCTATAACTGATAAATTAGGGGATGAAATTGAAAAATTTGCTACTGAACTAGGTATTTTAGATAAAGAAAAAACTAATGAAATAAATCAATACAATGAAGCTAAAAAAGCTTTAGAAGACTTTAAAAATGAATTAGTTGTAAAAGGTACTGATACAGTTGACTATTCAGAAGTTATAAAAACAATTGATCAACACTTGAATGACTTACCTGAATTAACAAATAATGATAAATTAGCTGAAATTTCTCAAAAATTAAACCAAGCCAAAAATATTAAAAACGAAGTTGAAGAAGCATCCAAAAAAGCTGAAGAAGATTATAAAAATGTTAATGATAATTTAGCAACTATTATTGCTGAAGCAACTCAATTACATACAGAAAACAGTTCAAATGTTGATTTGGCGAACGAACTTCAAGAACTTAAAAATAAAATTGATGCAGCTAATTCAGCTAAAGATCATAAATATGCTGATATTTTAACAACAACCGATGAACTTAATACTGCATTAAATAATTTTAAAGAAGCTCAAAAAACTTTAGAAGCAAACAAAACTGTAGAATTAGAAAAAATTAATGATGCTAAAAATGAAATTAATAAATTAAAAACTCAATATTCAACTAATCCTAACTATGCAGACATTGTAAATGCTTTAGAAAAAGCTTTAACTGATAATAATTCAACTGCATTAACAAATACACTCTCTGAATTACAAAACACATCACAATCACTAACTGATGCAATAAATAAAGCTAAAGCTGACAAAGAAGCTAAAGATGCAGAAATATCAGAAGCTATACAAGCATTTGATGATCAAAAAATTTTAACTGAAGAATTATTAACTCAGTTATCTAAGGATCCTAAATTTGATGACATTAAGGATACTTTAAATAATTCTTTAAATACAACAAAACAAAATGCTGAAGCTATAAATGCCTCTCCTGAAGTAATCAATACAGCGTCAAATGATTTAAAAACAGCATATGATGAAGCTAAAAAACAATATGATGCTATTATTGCTGAAAAGAATAAATTATCTAATGATATAAATGCTCAAAAAGACAGTTTTACAGCTGAATTAGACAAAATTAGAAATAATCCTAATTTTAATGAAACAGTTCAATTGCTTAATGACGCAATTAGTAAATTAAATAATTTAGGTCCTGAATCAAATCACGAAATTCTCCAAAATGCTCTTAAAACAGCAGAATTAGATAAAAACAATATTGATGCTAAGCTTTTAGAAACCAACACAGCAATTCAAAATTATCAAACAGAAATAAGCAAAATTAATAGTAAGATTGCTGAATTAGAAGCATCAAATTCAAATGATAAATATGCTTCATTATTAAATGATTTAAGAAATTTTGTAAATGATTCTTCCGCAAGTAAAATTTCTGCAAATACTATTCAAAAAATTAATGATTTAACTAATTCCACTACAAACAAGCTTAATACGATAGATACTTGAAAAATAAATGCTGATAGTTTAGAAGCAAAAATATCTGAAGCAAATTCATTAATAACTCAAAATACTGACCCAGCTATAGCTGACGCGGTTAGAGAATTAACAGAAGCCAAAAATTCAGCTAATAATGCTAAATTAACTGCAAATGCAGATGAATTACAAAGCCATACGAATATTTTAAGTCAAGCTATTCAAGCTTTTAATACAAAATTAAGTGAATTAAATGCAAGCAAACAAAGTTCAATCGATGAATATAACAAAGTGAAATCAGATTTAACTGTTTTAAAAACACAATTAGAAGGTAAACAAAACGAAAATAAGGCTGACTATTCAGAATTAATTAATAAGATTGCTACGGAATTAAATAATTTAACCAATTTAACAACTTCTAGCAATGATGCAGAGATTAAAACAGCATTAAACAATGTTAAAGAAAAATTAAACAACTACACTGAGGAAGCTAAAAAAATTGAAAATTCTTACAATAGAGATAATGAAGCATTAAAGGCTTTAATTAATACAGCTCAAACTAAATATAATGAAAATCAAGCAAAAACTGAAATTTCTACTCAACTTCAAAACTTGCAAGTAGCATTAAATTCAGCGAATAATGCTAAAGATAATAGCATCACATCAATTAAATCAGAACTTTCAAACCTTCAAGAAAAATTAAACAATTTTGAAGCTGCTATTTCTGGATTACAATACGGTAAACAAGTTGAATTAGATAAAATCAGTGCACAAAAAACAGAAGCTCAAAAATTAATTGATCAATATAAAACTAATCCTAATTATGCAGATATTGTTAGAGATCTAGAAACTGCTATTAACAATGCAAATTCATTAAATATTAATAATTCAATGAATGAGTTAGAAAATGGCTTAAACGCAATCAAAAACGCTATAAATAAGGCTCAAACAGATAAAAATAATAAAGACAATGAAGCTAGAATTGCACTTTCAACTTTTGACGTTAAAAAAGCAGAAGCACAAAGATTAGTTGCTGAATTAGCTAAAGATCCTAAATTTAGCAATATTAAACAAACATTAGAAAATGCCATTTATACTCAAAATAATAAAGCACACGAAACTAGTGCACTTGTTTCAAACATCAATCAAGCAACTACAGTCTTAAATAGTGCTATTCAAAGTGCTCAAGGTCAACTAAATTCTGATAATGCTAAGAAAAACGATTTTGTAAATCAAATTAATGCAAAACGCACTGAACTACAAAATAAATTAAATTCAATTGCTAATGATAATAATTATAATGAGGCAAAACAAATTATTAACAGTGCATTGACTTCAACTAATAACTTAAACAATGCTTCAAACTATGCAACATTAGAGGCTGCAGTTCAAACTTTAACTACTGCTATAACTAATTCAACAAGTAAAATTGATGAAACTAGAAATAAAGTAACAGAATTAACAAATGCAATTAATCAACTAAAAACTAAAAAACAAGAATTAACAAATTCTAATTCTAATAATTCATATACAGCAATTATTAATGATCTTCAATCTAAGATTACTTCATTAGAATCTGATAAAAATTCAGCTTCTACAATTGTGAAACTTCAAGAATTGACCAATAAGGCTACACAAGAGTTAAATAATGCAAATAATTGAAAAACTAAAGCTGATGAATTAAATACTGAATTGAATAATGCAAATCAATTATTAACTCAAAATACTGATCCTCAAATTAATTCAGCTATTCAAACTATGCAAAATGCTTATAATACAGCTTTAGCAAAAAGAGGCGTTGCAAATGCGAACGATCTATCTTCAGCTAAAAATGCTTTAGTACAAGCTGAAAACACATTTAGATCTGCTATTGACGGGTTAAATCAACAAAAAACAAACTTAATTAACGAATTTAATGCAAAAACAATTGAAATTCAGAATTTACTAAGTAAGCCTGAATATAGCTCTAATCGTTCAGATTATGCTCCAATACAATCAGAAATAACTGCTTGATTGGCTGATACAACAAATAATAAGCCAACTCTATCAACTGCCAATACATATTCTCAAATTCAAGATAAATTAAATAAAGCAAAAGAATTTTTAAATAATGAAACTTCTAAAGCGAACCAACTTAAGCAAGCTTTAACAACTTTAGATAGTACTGTAAATAGAGGAACACAACTTTATGAACAGCATAAAAGTGATGTTGATTTACATAATGAAGTAAATCAACTTAAGCAAGCAATTGATTCAGCTAAAGCTACTAAAGGAAAACCAATTACAGACATCCAAAATGCTAATAACAATGTAACTCAAAAAATAAGCGTGTTAGAAAATAAAATTCAACAAAATAATGCTGAAAAACAAAGATTATCTAACAGAATTAAAGAATTAGTTAATCAAATGAATGATCTTAAAAATAAATTTACTACCGACGTAAACTATAAACAAAATACTACTGTAGTTCCACAATTAGAAACTACCTTAAGTAAAAATATTCAAGATAATCAAACATATACAATTAGTGATCTAAATTCTAGAATTAAAGCAATGGAAAGTGCTATAAATCAAGCAAATTCAGAAAAACAAAAAATTGATCAAGAATTTAATGTAGCTAAAACAAATTATGTAGCACAAAATAAAAAAGTTGAAGCTCTAATTAGTGAGGTTTTAACACATCCAACTATTAGTAAATGAATGCCTGAAAGATTATGAAAAGTATACAATGATGAAAAAGCAAAAGTTGATGCTAGTCATGAATTAATAAGTACTTTAAACTCAAGTGCTAAAGTTGTAGAAACTAAATATAACGAATTAGCTAAGGTTTATCTAGAGGAAATTAAAAGACCATTAGCATTTAAAGTTGGTGAAGCTAGAAAACTGCTTGAAAATACTGATGATCCATTCTTTTCAAATATCAAAAATGCATTTGAAAGTAAAGTAAATGATATGCAATACTTGTCTGGACGATTTAATACAGATATAAATAATATTCAATATGTTAAACAACAAACAGAAGAGTTCAAAAACAATTATGAACAATTTAATTTGAAAAAACAAGAATATAATGCATTAGTACAACAAAAACAACAAGAGATTACAACCTTGCTTCCAGAAGCAAAAGAATTAATTGATAAAATAGAACAACATAATGGCGATAATACTTGGTATCAATATTCAGGTATAATTAATCAATTAAAAGAAAGTTACACTAAATCTCAAAATGATTCATCATCTGTATCGCTAAACACGTTAAGAGCTAACTATGATTCTCTTAAAAAATGAACTGACGCAGCTAAAAATATTAAATCAGCTGGATACTGGTGATGAAATTAGGCCATTCTACGGAACGGTCTTTTTTATAGCGATATTTACACCATTAAATTTAATATAATTAAATTATGAGATTTGATTTTATTAGACCAATTATGATGCCAGCTTTAGTTGCTTCACAAGCACAAACTGAAGAAACAATACATGACTATATACTTAAGTTTTTTGCTTCATATAATTTTGATGTGGATTCTATAAATTTTGAATTATTAAAAATTGAAATAATTAAAAGATATCCAGACCAAAAAAATAATTTTGATCATTATAGTGCTGAAGATTTGAAGAAATTGTTTGAATATCAACTTAAAAAAGTTGAAGTTGAGTCTTCAAAAGGCATTATTAAAAATTTTAAAAACAATAGTAAAGATGAATATCTAAAAATTAAAAGAGTCTTAATAGATGCTAAAAATAAATATTCTGTAAATGATGACGGACAAATTTCTTCCAAAAATATATTATCTAGACTAGAACATTTAAAATCATTTTATGAAACTCAAAAAGCTGAATTTGATCGTGTCAAGTTAATTTTAAATATTCTTGTTTCTTTTTCTGCTACGCTAAATACTGCAAAATGGATTTCTTTAGGAATAGCATTAGCTGGTGGATTTTTGACTCTTGTTAATCCATTTATTGGTATCGGTTCTGCGTCAGTTGCGGGTTTAGTTGCGTTTTTTTGTTCAGTTGCTAAAATTATTCTAGATAATGTTATTAATAACTATAAAAACAGTTTAATAAAAATTGAAAAAACATTAGAAATAGTATCATATGTTTCTAATTTTAGCCCTACTGATGTGCTTGAACAATTAAAGGATTTTGCTTCCGGATATTTATTTGACAAAATTGCAGAAGGAATGAAACAATTGACGGATGAATTTAAAACTCTAGGGAGCGGTATATTTTTATTATTTACAATAATTGATTTTAAAAGAAGTTATGAAGATTTAGAACAAGATATTTATTTTTTAATTCACTTAAACGGAAAAAATCAAGTGATTGCGAAAGAATTAAGAAATATATTGGCTAACATTGGAGATCTTAAAAAAACAAAGTGAACTGTGCTTCATGAAACTGTGTTAGATAAACCTTACAAATTAGGCGGAAAAGGTGGTTTAAATTTAATTTTTAAAAACCTTGAAACTGGCGAAGTTAAAACTTTAGATGAAATGCTTAAATTTTCTAAGTTTGAGTTACATACTATGGGGTTAACTAAAGTAAATAGAGAAAATGAATGATATATTAGATCATTACCCAACAAAACAAAGTTAGATAATTTAGGTTAATAAACTATGTATTATTACTTATGACTTACATCATTCATTACAACAGCATTTATAACTTTTGCAGAAAAAATAATCAATATACGAATTCAACGGAAACTTCAACCCATTTTAAAATTTAGAATTATGACGTGTGAATTTTTTAAGGCGAAAATATCTGTTAATATTAATTTTATTAATAAAATATTTAGAATATTTTTGACGATCTGACTACCTTTTTATATTTGAGTATGATCAGATTTTATAGTTGTGCTTATATTATTATTTTCAAATTTTAATTATTTTCTAAATGAAGTTATTTTATGCTCAGCAAATTTAATATTGGTTATATTAGCTACAATAATATCGGTTATCGAACTAAATTTCATTATAACAAGAAGAAATCAAATAATAAAATTTAGTAATTCACTTCCAAAACATAGATTACTTGAAAATATTATTCAAAATCAATCAAATACGGTTCCATATCAAATACTTTTTAACAAAAAGCAAGAAATTTATAATTTAGATAATAATTTTGCAATCAAAAGAAAAAACATTATTTCTATTTGCGAATCCAAAAATATTAAAGAAAAACTTAAAGCTTATTGAAACTGTATTTTAAACTATGATAAATTATTCCTTTTGGATAATAGTGCATATAAGATGGTTTTCCCGGGTTGTTTTGCACAAGAGTTAAAAAGAACTGGTTGAATTAACTAAAAATACTGCTTTATAGTATTAAAGAAAAAGAGGGATAACCCTCTTTTAATTTATTATTTTCCTTCAATAATAACTACTGGTTTAATTAAGCCAGCAGGTTTATCTTTCATAAGTTGTAATGCTTCAGGAATTTTGTCGAAACCAACTAAACGATGTGTAATTAATTTAGATGGATCAATTTTACCGTTCATTACTAATCTTGCTAGTCTTTCAAGACGCAATCTACCACCAGGCATTAAACCGCCGTGAATGTGTTTGTGAGCCATTCCTGTACCTCATTCAACACGAGGAATTTCTACGTATTCGCCTGTTCCTAAGTAGTTTACGCTACCAATCATACCACCAGGTTTTAAAATCTTAATAGCTGTACCGAATAATGATTGATCACCACCTGCAATTAAAACTTTATCAACACCTTTACCATTTGTTAATTTCATAATTTGTTCTTCGGTCGGTGCTTTTTTAAAGTCAACAAAGTCTGTTGCTCCATATGCCTTTGCAATATCGTTTACTAATGGACGTGAGTCAATTGCAATAATTTGGCCAGCTCCTTTAAGAGCGGCTCCAGCGACGCACATTAAGCCAACAGGGCCTAAACCGAATACAGCTACAACTTCACCAAATTGAACATTAGCTAATTCAGATGAGTGAAAACCTGTTGGCATCATATCTGCTAACATAGCTCCAACTCCATAGTCCATGCCTTCAGGCATATGTGCTAGGTTTCCATCTGCATCGTTAACGTGAATTCTTTCAGCAAAAACTCCATCTTTAAAGTTTGAGAATTTTCATCCAGATAGCATTCCGCCTGAATGTTGAGCAAATCCATTTTGTGCTTCTAAACTATTTCAATCAGGCGTAATAGCTGCAACTAATACTTTATCTCCTGGTTTGAAGTCCTTTACCATTGAACCAACTTCAACTACTTCTCCACAACATTCGTGACCTAAGATCATATTGTGTCTTTCACCAATTCCACCTTCTCAGACAGTGTGAATATCTGAGGTACATGGTGAAACAGCGAGCGGTTTAATAATCGCATCCATTGGCCCGCATTTTGGTGCTTCTTTTTCGATTCAACCAACTGAACCGATTTTTAACATAGCATAACCCTTCATAAAACTCCTTAACATTGATATTTATAAAATTAAATTCATTATTATTTTGGTATCTACCATTAAAATTATATTTTATTAATATACATATTTAATTAATGATGCAATGTTTCATAAAATTTCCATATATAAATTTTACTAATTAAGGAAGTCGTTGACATTTTTGCGTTATCTTTTGATTCGTTTATGTATTGATGTGTAATAATTTTGAATATTAAATTAGTTTCTTTTTTTACCTATTAATTTTCACGGACATCTTAAAATTTTTCGTTATAAAAATTATTTAAAAGAATTAGATAAACACTTTAAATGTCTTGTCTTAATTAAAATTAAAATTTTATTATCATCTAAAACAACTGTAAAATAGTGTTTTTTAATAAAAAATAACTGATTATTAATTAGATTGAAACTACTAAAAATATTTTTATAAAAAATGAAACACACGGCTCCGTTGTTGTATAATTGAACTACTTATTTTTATAGGTAATTATTAGGACATTAAAAAAAGAAAGGAAAAAGATGCCTACAACAAATCAACTTGTAACAAACGGTAGAGCAGATAAAGTTCGTAAACAAAACGCACCTGCTTTAAGTTTAAGTTACAACTTATTAACAAAAGAAGAACGTAAGCTCCCTGCACCTTTTAAACGTGGTGTATGTACAAGGGTTGCTACAATGACTCCTAAAAAACCTAACTCAGCATCACGTAAATATGCTCGTGTTAAGTTATCAAATGGTATGGAAGTTACAGCATACATCGGAGGTGAAGGACACAACTTACAAGAACACTCAGTTGTTTTAGTTCGTGGTGGTAGAGTTAAAGACCTTCCTGGTGTTAGATATCATATAGTTCGTGGAACACAAGACTTAGCTGGTGTAAACAACCGTAAACAAGGTCGTAGTTTATACGGTGCTAAGAGAGAAAAGAAATAATTTAGGAATTAGAAAGGAAATATTACTATGTCAAGAAAACACAGTGCCCCAATTAGAGAAGTACTTGCAGACCCAGTTTTTAACTCTGTTTTAGTTACTAAATTAATTAATCAAATTATGTTAGATGGTAAAAAATCTATCGCACAAGATATCTTATACTCAGCTTTCAATATCATTAAAGAAAAAACAAATAAAGAACCATTAGAAGTTTTCCAAACTGCTATTGAAAATATTACTCCTCAATTAGAGGTTAGAACAAGAAGAATTGGTGGTACAAACTACCAAGTTCCTACAGAAGTTTCAGCTAGAAGAAAACAAACTTTAGCTTTAAGATGATTAGTTCAATACTCACGTCTTAGAAACGAAAAAACAATGGATGTTAGATTAGCTAACGAAATTATTGATGCATCAAACAAAACAGGTGGAGCTATTAAGAAGCGTGAAGACACACACAAGATGGCTGAAGCCAACCGTGCGTTTGCACACTTCAGATGATAATAATCTCTGAATATTATTAATTAATAAAGGATTATTATGTCAAGACAATATAAATTAGAAGATTACCGTAATATCGGTATTATGGCCCACATTGATGCTGGAAAAACTACAACAACTGAAAGAATTTTGCTTCACACAGGTAAAATTCACAAATTAGGTGAGACACACGATGGTGCTTCACAAATGGACTGAATGGAACAAGAACAAGAACGTGGTATCACAATTACATCAGCCGCTACAACAGCCTTTTGAAAAGGTAAAAGAATTAACATTATTGACACCCCAGGACACGTTGACTTTACAGTTGAAGTTGAACGTTCATTACGTGTTTTAGACGGTGCTGTTACAGTTTTAGATGCCCAAAGTGGTGTTGAACCTCAAACAGAAACAGTTTGAAGACAAGCTACAACATATAAAGTTCCTAGAATTGTTTATGTTAACAAAATGGATAAAGCTGGTGCTGACTTCTTTATGTCAGTTAAATCAGTAAAACAAAGATTAAATGCTAATGCAGTTGCAATTCAAATTCCTATCGGAGCTGAATCAAACTTCAAAGGTTTAGTCGACCTTGTTGAAATGAAAGCTTACGAATACGATGGACAACCTGAAGAAATTGCTAAAGAAATTGAAATTCCTAGTGATTTAGTTGAATTAGCACAACTTAAGAGACAAGAATTAATTGAAGCTGTTGCAACATATGATGAAGAATTCATGATGAGAGTTCTTGAAGGCGAACAACCTACAAACGAAGAACTTAAAGCAATGATTCGTAAAGCAACAATTCACGCAGATTTCTTCCCTGCGGTTTGTGGTACAAGTTTCAAAAACAAAGGTGTTAAGAAAATGATCGACGCTGTTGTTGATTACTTACCATCTCCACTTGATATCCCTGCAATTAAGGCTCATAAAGGTGAAGAAGTTATTGAAGTGCCTGCTACAGATGACTATCCATTTACAGCACTTGCATTCAAAGTTATGACAGACCCATTTGTTGGTTCATTAACATTCTTTAGAGTTTATGCCGGTGTATTAACAAAAGGTAGTTATGTACTTAACTCAACTAAAGGTGTTAGAGAAAGAATTGGACGTATTATCCAAATGCACGCAAACAGCCGTCAAGAAGTTGATGAATGTTATGCAGGTGATATTAATGCAGCTGTTGGTCTTAAATCAACAACTACAGGTGATACATTAATAGCTGAAAAAGCTCCAGAAATCGTTCTTGAAAAAATGGTTTTCCCTGAACCTGTTATTTCTCAAGCTCTTGAACCAGAATCAAAAGATGCTATGGAAAAACTTGCTTTAGGTTTACAAAAATTAGCTGCTGAAGACCCTACATTTAGAACATATACTGATGAAGAAACAGGACAAACAATTATTGCTGGTATGGGTGAATTACACCTTGACATTATTGTTGACCGTCTAAAACGTGAACATGGTGTTAAAGCTAAAGTCGGTGCTCCTCAAGTTTCATACCGTGAAACAATTACCAAAACTGCAGATGTTGAAGGTAAACATATTAAACAATCTGGTGGTAAAGGTCAATATGGTCACGTTTGAATTAAATTTGAACCAAACCCAGATGGTGGATTTGAATTCATCGACAAAATCGTTGGCGGTAAAATCCCTAAAGAATACATTAAACCAATTCAAAAAGGTCTTGAAGACAAGATGGCTGGTGGTATTCTTGCTGGATACCCAATGATTGATGTTAAAGCGACATTATTTGATGGATCATACCATGATGTTGACTCATCAGAATTAGCTTACAAAATAGCTGCTTCTAAAGCTTTAACAAAAGCAAAAGATTTAGTTGGAACAGTTCTTTTAGAACCAATTATGGATGTTGCGGTTATCGTTCCTAACGATTACTACGGTGATGTTATGGGTGATTTAACTCGTCGTCGTGGACAAATTCAAGAAAGTGAATTAAGAAGTGATGGTGCACACGTATTACGTGCTTTAGTACCACTTAGCGAAATGTTTGGTTATGCTACAGACTTGCGTAGTATGACAGCGGGTCGTGGTAACTACCAAATGCAATTTGATCACTACGAAAAATGTCCTAAGAATATTGCTGACGAAATTATCAAAAAACGTAATATTCAAGTTAAAGATGAAGATTAATAATACTTCAGTAAGTGCTTACTAAAGCACTTATTTTTTATTATATGGCTATGAAACAGCCGATTTAGAAAATTTGTTTTGCTAAACTCTTATTAACTTTGTTAATAAATAACATTTTTTTAGCAAACTAACGCCTTCTGTGCTAAAATTAAACTATGTCAAATTCAGAAAAAGATTATTACAAAATCCTAGGCGTTTCAAAAACTGCAACAGAACAAGAAATTAAAACTGCTTATCGTAAACTTGCTATGAAATACCACCCTGATAAATTAAAAGATGGTACAAGCGATCAAAAAATGCAAGAATTAAACCAAGCTTATGAAGTTTTAAGTGATCCAACTAAAAGAGCTAACTATGATAAATATGGAACTGACAATCCAAAAATGGGTGGTTTCAATATGAATATGGGTGACTTTGGAGATGTTGGTGGCTTTGGTTTTAATTTCCAAGATATTATTAGTGATATTTTTGGCGGCTTTGGTGGTGCAAGAGGTTCGAGAAGAGGCTCGGCAACTACAAAAGCTAGAGGAGCAGACTTATTAAATAATATTACTGTAGATTTTGAAGATATTGTTAAAGGTACAGTTCATAAAGAAAAACTCTATAAATGAGTTATTTGTGAGAAATGTCAAGGTCTAGGAGCACAAAAAGAAGATATTAAAACATGTTCAGAATGTCATGGAACAGGTCATGAAAAAGTAAGAAGAAAAACTCCTTTTGGTATTACCGAAATGATTGGAGAATGTTCAAAATGTCATGGTGCAGGAACAACTATTACTAAGGTTTGTTCTGAATGTCAAGGTAAACAATATTTAAAAGTAGACAAAAATGTAAATGTTATTATTTCTCCTGGAGCTAAAGATGGTGACAAAATCAAATTAGATGGTTTTGGTGAAAAAGGTATTAATGGTGGTCCTGTTGGTGATATGTATGTTGTTATACACGTTAGACCTCATAAATATTTCAAGCGTGAAGGTTTAGATGTTATTCTAAATCCTTTCCCTGTGTCATTTATTGATATAGTTAAAGAAAAAACTATAACAGTTCCAACACCTAATGGAGATCAAACATACACTTTAAAACGTTCATTTAATAATGGTCAAATAATCAGACTTAAAGGTCACGGATTAACCAATAAAACAGGCCAAAAAGGTGATTTAATTATTAAATTAGAAGTGGTTATTCCAGAACTTTCTAAAGGTGATTTTGATGCCTTAGCAAATTCAATTTGTGATGTTAAAGACAAAACAAATGAAATGTATGTTAAAGAAGTAAATAAAAATTAAAAATGCCGTTTCATAATTGAAACGGTTTTTATTAATTTATCATTTTTATTTCGCTGTTTAAATCTAATGAAGTAATTTCTAAAGGTTTGCTGTCATTATTATTTATATTATGATGTTCGTTTAATTCCTTGCCTCTAAAAATTTTATTTAGAACTATTGCGTATTTAATATTTACAAACAAGGTAATTGCAAACGAAATTGACAACATTAAAACAGAAAATGCTATACATGTTCAATAGATGGCTATATGAGAGTTAAAAAATAAATATTTAGCATATAAAGCACATCCTGTTGCACTTATTGATGAAGGGAAGGTTAATGAACCTCAAGAATATGAATATTTATGAAGCATCATTGATTTAGTAAAAATAGCCAAGAACAAGCAAACACTTAGTGATGCTAATGTAAACATTATAATTGCGAATACTTGATAAAAATATTCACTATTTAAGCTGCTTGTCATAAATGATTCGTGTGTATATCTTTGTGGATCAAAAGCAACCAGAAAACCAATACTTAACATATTTGCGGGCGATGAATAAATTGCCATTGATGGAATATTTCTTTTATGTGCGTGAGGGTGGAATAAAAATTTATATAAGACTAATGGATACATTATTATAAATACTATAAATCCTACAAATCATTCAATTTGTCAAAACATTATTGGCAGAATATCACCTAAGTTATTTACATATCCAGGTGTAATTGAAATGCCAATAAGTGGAACGAATCAAGATGCAAATATTTCGCCTTTTCAGCTTTCTTTTTTAAATCAAATTCTTTTTAAAAACAGTATAAAATAGGCGAATTGGAAAAAAACAACAATAACTAAATATATATTAACAGTCAATAATAATCACCATTTAATTGCTAAATTATTTATAAAATTTGTATATATTCAACCGAATGAATTATCTAAGGTACATAATACAAGCAATGAAACCGCAACAGGTCCAGCGGTTGTTGGATCATTCAATTCTGTTTTAATTTGTTGAAATCCCAAAATACAGTATTTTATAGTTAGAAGCGTTAAATAAAAAACACAAATAGAGATACATAAAATATGTATAGCTAGCAAACTTCATAATCCAAAATTCGGTAAATTTACATTATTTACATTTTTATAGATATTTGTGCTCAAAACAGTTAATGATGCACAAACACCCATAGAGCCTAGTGCTACGGTATTTACTGCTAAAGGTGTTTTAGATAATTTTTGTCTTATATTCATAAGGTATATTTTATTCCTTATTTTTATTAATAACATAAAAAACGTGAATATAAATTATGAGTTTAAAATAACTTATAATTTCACTTTAAATGCTGTTTTATAGTGCTTTTAATGGAGATATTATATCTATAAAACGTTATATTTTCATATATAATAAATATATGTTTAACAATAAAAAAGAAACTGAAAAGCTAAAGTATCCAGACAAAGAAGCTTATTTAAACAAAAATATGTTTGATAGTTTATTAAAATATGACAAAGAATTTGCTTCTGATTATTTGCAATTTTGTAATTTATTACCAGAAGAAAAAGATATTGTTGAAAACGACCCTGAGCTTATACAACTACTTGAAACTATTTCGCTTGAAAACACAAATAAAATTGATTTAATTGATTCAAGTTTTAGCCAAATTTTGGAAAATAAAATTAATACTTTTGATCCTAAAAAACACAAGGATTCGTTAAATATTATTTATCGTAAATTATCATTTAATTCAAATCAATTAGGCGGATTATTAGAAATCGATCATGATGTAGAAGTTGAAGAGGGTTCAATTTTTAGCGATCAAACAGTTTCGTTTGATAATACCACAGAAATTATTGTTAATGCTGTTGATTTAGGTAAATAGTTAGATTTTCGTAATAATAAAATACATATTAGATATATTTATTTATAATAATAAATATATTTTTTATTTACATAGGAGTCAATATGACAAACAAGAAAATTAATATAGCAATTGATGGTCCTTGTGGTGCTGGGAAATCAACTGTTTCAAAAGAAATTGCAAAAAGGTTACACTATACGTTTATAAATAGTGGAAGTGTTTACCGCGCTATTGCTTTGAATGCTTATCAAAAAGGAATTAATTTTGATGATACAGTTAAAATTGTAGGTAGTTTAAAAGATATTAAAATTACTATTGACGAAAATGAACACATCTATTTAGATGGTGTAGATGTATCACATGTTATTAGAGATGACATTATTTCTAAAGGCGCTTCAACTATTGCTCAATATCATTCAGTAAGAGAATATGTTGTGAACTTTATTCAAGCTGTCACAAAAGCTAATAAAGGTTTTATAATGGATGGACGTGATACAACATTCAAATTAATGCCAAATGCAGAGCTTAAAATCTTCTTGAATGCTACGCCTGAAGAAAGAGCAAGAAGAAGAATGATTCAAAACAAGGAACAAGGTTTTGAAACTGACTTTAATATTGTTTTAAGAGAAGTTATTGCTAGGGATTATCAAGATACACATAGAGAAACTGACCCATTACATAAAGTTTCTGATGCAATTGAAATTGATTGTACATTAATGGATTTTGATGAAGTTGTTGAAGAAATTATTAGATTAGCAAAAGAAAGAATTGCAAATGAAAAATAATGTAATTGCTATTATCGGAAAACCTAATGTTGGTAAAAGTACTCTGTTTAATAGGCTTGTTGGCAAAAAGAGTTCTATTACTTTTGATAGACCAGGCGTAACAAGAGACAGACTTTATGAAACATTTACTTGAAACGGTAAAGAAATTAATTTAATTGATACTGGTGGTATTGAAATTGAAAATAGACCATTTCAAGAACAAATAAAGATTCAAGCTAAAATAGCTATTGAAGAAGCTAATGTAATAATCTTTATGGTTGAAGGTGCAAGTGATGTTACAAATGATGATTTAATGATTTACAGTATGCTTAGAAAATCAAATAAACCTATTGTTGTAGTTGCAAATAAACTTGACAATATTTCAAGTTTTGACCATTCTTGATATTCATTAGGTGTAGATCACATTTTCAAAATTAGTGCTCTTCACGGGAATGGTGTCGGGGACGTATTGGATCAATGTTTAAAATACTTAACATTAGATGATGATATTACTACAAGTCATTTTAAACTTTCAATTATCGGTCGTCCTAATGCTGGTAAAAGTTCATTATTAAACTATTTAGCAAAAGAAAACCGTTCAATAGTTTCAGAAATAGCCGGAACTACTAGAGATAGTGTTAAAAGTTTGATTCAAATTAATGGTCAAGACTTTGAAATTATTGATACAGCCGGTATCACTAGAAAAAGTAAAATTGAAGACTCTGTTGAACATTTTGCATTAATGCGTGCTATGTCATCGCTTGACGAATCTGACTTATCTATAGTATTAATTGATGCTACTCAAGAATTAAGTCACTTTGATGCTAGAATTATTGGATATGCCTTAGAAAATAATAAGCCAATTATTATTTGTGTTAATAAATGGGACTTAATTGAAAAAAATCAATACACAATGGATGAATTTAGAAAGAAAATGAAAAATAGATTCCATTTTGTACCTTGAGTGCCTGTAGAATTCATATCTGTTAAAACTGGTTCAAGAGTCCAAAAGCTCATTGAAACAGTGTTAAAAGTAAAAGAAAACCTTGAAAGAGATATTAAACCATCAATTCTTTCAAATATCATTCGTGAAAGTCAGATGATACAACCCGCTGCACCATATAATGGCGGCAGACTTAATATTTATTTTGTTAGAAAAACTGAAGCTAAAGTTCCTACCTTCTTGTTCTTTGTAAATAATAAAAACTTTTTACACTTTAGCTACCAAAGATTTTTAGAAAAACAACTTAGACAATATATTGATTTAACTGGTTGTCCAATTAATATCATTTTTAAAAACAAATCAGGATTAGAATAATTACGAATATGGCTTAGGCCATATTTTTTTATGTGAAAATTTCCATAATCTTAACTATATATCAGTTTACAAAAAAAAAAAAAAAAAATAAAATTAAATGTATCTACATTTGTAAATAATGTAGATATTAAAGTTTAAACAATAATACGAAAGGAATTATCAAAGTGAAATTGTTTAAGAAATTAATTCTTCCATTAATTGGAGGATTAACAATGTTTTCATTACCAGCAGTAGCTGCTGCATGTAACGAAACAAAGAAAGATGACATAAAAGTAGATAATACATCTACAAATAATGTCAGTACAACTAATACAGAAAACTCATCAACTACAACA
>NZ_JHXS01000013.1 GCF_000687775.1 Mycoplasmopsis felifaucium ATCC 43428 | reverse complement strand
AGTCAAGAAAACCCGTGAAATGAAATACCAGAAAATGAAAATTTATACGGATGACAAAAACGAGGACACGCAAGCAACGCTAATAGAAACAAATTTTTTAAAAAGCTAATAGATTAATTATAAAAATTGAGATGTCTATCTTGATTTTTTATTATTTAAGTTTTTTAAAATATATAAAAAAGATATACCTTGTAAATAAGATATATCTTTATTTTGATTGTAGCTTTTGAAATTACAATCTGGGAGTGTGGTTCAATTTTGGAACCTCACTTTTATAATGAATAATGTTAACCTTTATAAAAAGTTAAATATGTGTATATTCAATATTCGTATTAGATTAATTAATTATTTTTACCTTACTTTTTAAAAAGCAATATTAGCCCAAATATCAAACAAATACATCCAATCGGAAAAGTGAAAAATATTGAAAATAACGGGGCTAGAATAAAATTAATATTTCCAACATTTCTTGTTACAAGAAATGAAAGAATTCCGTGCCCAACTATAAAAAATGATAAAAATATCAATAATATTCCAAAAGTCCATCTTAACATAAAATATCACCATATGTCTTTAATACTTTAGAATCTATTAGGATGCATCTTTCGAACTCATCAAATTGATGATTAACATCAATCGCTTTAATATCAATACATTCACCAAAAATATCAGTTAAGCATTTAGAAATCAAATCTCTAGTTAAGTTATTATCAGAATTTTTAGAATCTGTGATTATCAGAAAATCAATATCGCTATAACTATTTTGATTATTTTTGTAATAAGATCCAAATATCCTAATTTGCTTAATATCTAAAAAATCAATAATAGTATCTGGTATTTTATTGATTAATTCTTCAATTTCGGACAAATTAAATAATTTATTTTGTACAGAAATTTTTTGACTTTTTTCAACTAAATTATTAATATATTTTAAAAAAAGATTTTTATCATTTTTGATTTGAAGCAGATGCTTGGTATCATTAAAATAAAAAATATTCAACGAACAAGAATCTTTATAAAATCTTTTATTAAATAAAAATAAGTAAATTGCTGAAGCTATTTGAATAGAACATAAAGAAGCTAAATAAACAAATAAATTATATGAGAAATCATTGCCATCTTTCGTATAGTATAGGCTCAAAATTATTTCTACCGATTCTTTTGATGGTAAAAAGTTATCGCCAAAACAACTAATACTAAAGAATAAATCATAAATTAGTTTGTCTTTAACAACTTCATCGGATGTAAGTAAATCATAAAATGCTGAAATTGCTTTATATTTTTTATTTTTAATATTGTCGGTAATGTCCGCTTGATTTAAATCCCTAATAACTTGGTGATCATATTCAAAATTAGATAGCATAGCCTTTAAAAATTTTTTTCTATAAACAAAAGGCAAAATTCCACTTTTATTCATAATAACCCCCTTGATTTGGATTAGATTTATTTATTGCAGCCAAAACCTCTTTGCATACATTTTTGTTCCCGAGTTGTTTTGTGTGAATTAAATCATATTTATCCAAATTCCATGTGTATGGAATTAACGCTAAAAGAAAACCAAATAAAAGGTCTATAATGTCTCATTTCTTAATGAATTTTTCAATTCCTCAGCGAATATTTTCTGTTATTTCTATCAAACTAACTGGAGATAATTGGTATAAAATGTCATACCACTTATTATGATCAAAATGTTCATAATTATCATCTATTAACTTTCTTGAATTGATATTTGAATAATTTGAAGCTCTTTGAACTTGAACATCTACTATTAAATCTGAACCATAAAGTGAATTTGATGATAAACCAATTTGAGAACAACCTATACAAGTTATATAAGGTTTTTGATAAGAAGGTAATGAATTTCAACCGTTTTTAAGTTTTACAAAAAACTCATTTGAACCTAAATCCTCGTCAGCAACATAATTATCCAATAAATCGCTGATTTTTGACATAAGCGATGAAACCCCACCATAAGACATAATTGCCGCATTTTTAAAAATGTCATCAGAAATAGTTAAAATAGTCTGTAAAAAATTATTTTCGTAAGGTGTTCCAATTGATGTGATATTTTTGACAATACCTTTATGCAATGATACATATCGCATATTTACCAATCCGCCTTTAGAGTAACCAACTAAAAAGATAGGGGTATCAGCACCTAAAACTTGTTGTATTTTTAAAATAATTGTATGTAATTCTTCAACTTGATCATCTACTCTTCCAATTCAATTTGAAAAAAGGACTTTGAAAAAGGAAATCTTTGGAATTTCGCGTTGTCTATTTAAAACATTAATAATATATCCGCTATGGATGTTTAACACTTGTAAAACTTCATCACAAATTGAAATCGTTGTAATATTTTCTAATAATTTCAGATTTTTTCACATTGGATCATATGTTTCAGCAGTGCAAAATAATCCTGGAACGCATAAGACAACTCCTTTACTTAAAAACTGTGGAGTAACATTATAATAGTTCATACATATACCTCCATACTTGAATATGAAATTATTATATATAATAATTTAACTCATTAACAAACATGTAAAATATAGGCATAAGAAGTGATATTTTTGCCATATTCTATAAAGAAGATAAAATTGCTTAAAACTCTATTTTTATCATAAATAACCCTTCCGTTAAAAAACAGCAAATAAAAATAGCACCTTTTAGGTACTAAATTCTTTATATAAATTCTATACAAATATGGCGGGAGTTAAAGGAATCGAACCCTTGCAAGCAGTTTTGGAGGCTGCAGTACTACCATTATACTAAACTCCCATTAGTATAATAAAGTATACAATAGTTTAATAATTATCTGCCAAACTTGAAGTGACAAATATCTCCATCTTTCATAACGTAGTTTTTGCCTTCGCTTCTAATTTTGCCAGCGGCTCTAACACCTTGTTCACCGTTATATGCTATATAATCTTCATAACTTATAATGTCAGCTTTAATAAATTTATTTTCAAAGTCGCTGTGGATTATCCCTGCACAAGCTGGAGCAAGCATTCCGTCTTTAAATACTCAAGCTTTAACTTCCATTTCACCGGCAGTAAAATAAGTTTTCAATTTTAATAAGTCAAAAGCTTCTCTGGCTAAAATATCCAAACCACTTAGTTTAATGTTATATGAACTAAGTCATTCATTAATTTCATTTTCATCAAGCTGAGATAATTCAGATTCTAATTGAACACAAATAGGAATTATTTTTTCATTATTTACAAGAGAATTTTTTAATTCATTAAATAACTTATCATTTTGATAATCTGAAATTTGTTCGCTAGACATATTAGCAACGTAAATCATTGGCTTTGCAGTAAGTAAGTGATATGTTTTAAGTAGTTTTGTTTCATCTTCAGATAAATCAGGAACTATAGATCTAACTGGTTGTTCGATTTCTAATAAGTTTTTTAATTTTAATACTAAATTTTCTTCAGCAATAGCGTTTTTATCACCTGCTTTTGCTTTTTTATGAATTCTGTTAATGATATTATTAACGGTTTCTAAGTCAGCAAGCATTAATTCTAAATTAATAACATTTTTATCATTAACTGGATTTACTTCATTAGCAACGTGCATAATATCTTTATTTTCAAAACAACGAACTACATGAATAATTGCATCCACTTCTCTTATGTTTGCAAGAAATTTATTCCCCAATCCTTCACCTCTTGAAGCACCTTTGACAAGCCCAGCAATATCAACAAAATCAAATGTTGCGGGTACTATTTTTTGCGGGTTAACAATTTTAGCTAATTCAACTAGTCTTTGATCTTTTAAAGCAACACTGCTAATATTTGGATCTATAGTTGTAAAAGCATAATTTGAAGCTTCAACTTGGTGCTTTGTTAAAGCACTAAATAAGGTACTTTTTCCAACATTAGGAAGGCCAACAATTCCAGCTTTTAATGACATAAATTCTCCTTTTTTGTGTAAGGTTAATCAATAATAACCTTTACTTTTTTTACTTCATTTTTATCAATATATTTAGCATTAGTAATATATTTTTCCATATTATCATAAAACAATTTATCGTGCTTACTATAAATATTATGGTTTAGTTCGTGCAAAATTAAAACATCAATTAATCCAACACTAGAACTTAACATACTAAGTGAATAAACTATTTTAAAACCTTTGCAATAGTTCTTGCCTAAATAAGTTTTAATACTATGTTTAACTTCAATGTTAGGATTATGTGTTTCCATCAATTCTGATCAATGTTTTTGCCTGTTTTGTAGGTATTTTAGAAAAATATCGCTTAAACAATTGATGAATATTTTTCTTCTGTGGTTTGAATTACTTAAATTTGAAACATTACAACGAATAGTAAGGGTTTTTAATTCTGTGTTGAGATCATATTCAACTTTTTTTGATGTTCTAAAATCTCACCTTAAAAGATATTGCTCACCAAAAATTTGAATATTATGAGGGCAAGCATCTGTGTTTCATATTATAAAGTGTGTATTTTTTTCGTTTAAAACTGTTTTAATATAATTTTTGTCTAAAAAACGATTTATTTTTTCATTAATTTTAGGCTCAAATTTTGCAAATAAATCAAAGTTAATAAAACTACTTTTAACAATGATGTCTTTAGTTATTGGCTCTAATTTAATAATATATGAACCAAATTTTATTCTTCCTGAAGGTTCATAATATATATTAATTTCTTGGTTATAATCTTGCCTAAAAATACTATTAATTAGTGTTTTTATCTTCATGAATTATTTTATTAAATTTACTTATATCTTTTAATGATGTTGCTCTACCTAAATTAACAGCATCAATCACCGCTTTAATAACTTCATATGATAAATCAGGTTCATCAGCTAAATCATTTGAAACCGTATCAAGTACACTATTAATTTTGTCTTCGTTAGCAATAATACTTCATGAATCTAATTGATCAATATTATATGAAGTTTCCGAAGGTAATATAAGAAGTGAAAATACTGGGAAATTAAATCCGCACATATTATAAAAATGTTTAATATGTTTGAAATTTTGAAGTAATGGATTATTAATACTTTTTTCTTTATTACCTATTTTAAGGGTTAATTTGTCAGCATATGAAATTCCAAAAAGCTTACCGATATAATATTTATCTTCAACAATGTAAACAGATTTATTACCAATTAAAACTCCATCAATTTCAAAATATTGGTCCTGCGAATATTTGAACAATCCACCTTTAAGGTATTTAAAACCATTATTTTTGGCATATATGGTTAACTTTTCATCAACCAAAACCTCGAATCTGGCTCCTATTGTTGTTTTCTTTCTTGTTTTTTGATTTGCTATAAAAATAAAAACAAGTACAAGAATGATAGCAACTGTAATTAAACTAAATGACAATCATAACTTTCACATATATCCTCCATTAGAAGATTTTCATATATTACTATTTTAAAATATTTTTAAGATATTGACCTGTGTAACTATTTGGGTTTTGAGCTACTTGCTCAGGCGTTCCTGAAGCTACAACTCTACCGCCATTTACGCCGCCATCAGGTCCTAAATCAATAAGATAATCGCAAGACTTTATTACATCTAAATTATGTTCTATAACAATAACCGTATCACCATTATCAACAATATTATTTAATACAGTTAGTAACTTAGCTACATCATAAGTATGCAATCCTGTAGTCGGTTCGTCTAATACATACACTGTTTTCCCTGTAGCTTTCTTTTGTAAATAAGTAGCTAATTTTACTCTTTGTGCTTCTCCACCACTTAAAGTTGTAGATGATTGACCCAATTTTATATAGCCAAGACCTACATCCTGTAAGGTTTGTAATTTATTTTTAATGTTAGGTCGAGCACTAAAAAATTCTAACGCTTCATCTACTGTCATATCTAGCACTTGCGAAATATTTTTATTATGATATTTAACTTCTAATGTTTCCCTATTGTATCTTTGGCCTTCACAATCATCACATAAAACATAAACATCAGGTAAGAAATGCATTTCAATTTTGATAGATCCATCACCTTGACATTTTTCACATCTTCCACCTGGAAGATTGAAACTAAATTGACCTTTTTGATAACCTCTAGCTTTCGATTCTTCAACTGATGAGAAAATATCTCTAATATCATCAAAAACAGATGTATATGTAGCCGGATTACTTCTAGGAGTTCTACCTATTGGACTTTGATTAACGGGAACTATTTTGTCTATAAAATTTAGTCCGTTAAATGACTTAAATTCACCTACTCTGCCTTGTGAATTCTTAGATAAATATTTTTCAACACCTTTTACCAAAATCTCATTAATTAAGCTACTTTTACCACTTCCCGATACACCAGTTACACCTATAAATTTTCCTAAAGGAAATTTAACATCTATTTTTTTAAGATTATTTTCAGCAGCACCAAAAACTTCTAGAACCTTACCATTTCCGCTTCTTCTAAACTTAGGCACTTCAATTTTTCATTCACCTGAAAGATATTTTCCAGTTATTGATTTAGGTTCTTTAACAATGTCTTGAACAGAACCAGCAGCTATAACTTCACCGCCATGAATACCAGCATATTGGCCTATATCAACTATAAAATCAGCAGCTTTAATAGTATCTTCATCGTGCTCAACCACAATTAAAGTATTACCAATATCAACCATTTTTTGAAGTGTACTAATTAAACGTTCATTATCTTTTTGATGTAAACCAATTGATGGCTCATCTAAAACATATAAAACTCCAGTTAAATTTGATCCAATTTGTGTGGCCAACTTAATTCTTTGACTTTCACCACCACTTAAAGTTTCAGCATTTCTGCTTAAGGTTAAATATCCTAAACCTACGTTTTTCAAAAATTTAAGCCTATTTTGCAATTCATTCATTATTAGCTGTGAAATGAATTTTTCTTCATCACTTAATTTTAGATTTTCTAATTCAATTAAAATATCATCAACGCTTTTTGACACCATTTCATAAATATTTAGATTATTAACCCTTACACTTAAGGCGTATTCATTTAATCTTGAGCCTTTACATTTAGAGCAAGTGAACGACCCCATATATCTACGTATTCATTCTCTAATTTTTTCACTTGAGGTATTAAAATAGCTGTTTTCGATTTTTTCTAATACACCTTCAATATGTCTGAATCTTCTAGTCTTATTACCGCTTGAAGAAACTAAAACATATTCCATATCTTCTTTTGAACCATATTTAATAATGTCAATCTCTTTTTTAGAAAGCTCATTAATTGGAGTATTTTTATCTATACCATAATGATGAAGTAAAACATCAAATTCCTGCCATTCTAGATTTTGTGTATTAACTGTATTTTCAAAAATTTTGATTGCCCCATCATTAATAGTTCTCCATTTTTCAGGAACTAAAGCATCAAAATCACCTTTTAAAGTTACTCCAAGTCCTTTACAGGTATCGCACATACCAAAAGGAGAATTAAACGAAAATAATCTTGTATCAATTTTAGGCATCTCAAAATCCTTATAAATACAAGAGTGTAATTTTGAGAATTTTTTAATTTCACCTTCAGTAGTTTCCACTTTAACAAGACCTTTAGAATATTCAAGTGCTACGTTAATAGCTTCGGAAATTCTGTTTCTATTTTCTTCGTTTAAAACAACTCTATCAACTAGTATGTCAATATAATGTTTAACATTCTTTTCAAGTTGAATATTATCATCTAAATTGTATATTTCACCATCTACTTTAACTCTAATAAATCCTTCGGTTTTTAATTTTTGAATTAAGTTTGCAAAGGTACCTTTTTCACCATCTACTACTGGCGAAAGTATATATAACTTAGAGTTATTAGGAAATTCATAAATGCTATTGATAATGTCTTTATTGGTCTGGCTAGATATTTTTACATTATGATTAGGGCAATAAGGAATACCAATTCGAGCAAAAAGTAACCTGAAATAATCATATATTTCAGTTACAGTTCCTACTGTTGATCTAGGGTTATTATGTGTTGTTTTTTGTTCAATTGAAATAGAAGGACTTAATCCATCAATTGAATCAACATTAGGCTTACTTGTTCCACCTAAAAATAATCTAGCATAATTACTTAAGCTATCAACATATCTCCGGCGTCCTTCTTCATAAATTGTATTAAAGGCTAAACTACTTTTACCACTGCCAGATAGGCCCGTAAATACAATCAGCTTGTTTTTAGGAAGTACTAAATCAATATTTTTTAAATTATTTTCTTTAGCTCCTCTTATAATAATTTCGTCTTTTGTTGACATTATACCTCCAGCACTATAAAACAGCGTTTTTAGTCATTTGCTTTAAGCTCTAAAATTAAGTCTCTTAATTCAATAGCTCTTTCATAATTTAATTCTTTCGAAGCTTGTTCCATTTGAGCTTTTAAATTCTTAATTAATTCATCCTTAGTTAATGCTGTATTTACTTTATCTTTAGATTTAGCATTTTTGAAGAATAATTCAACTGCATTTTCAATTCCGTGCCCTTGAATTGGCTCTGCAATTGGTTTAATAATTGTTTTTGGCGTAATATTATGTTTTAAATTGTAATCTTCTTGGATTTTTCTAATTTCATTATTTTGTTCAATGGTTTCAGCCATACTTTTACTCATATTATCAGCGTAAAAAATAACTTTACCATTAGCATTTCTCGCTGCTCTACCAGCTATTTGGATTAAACTTCTAGTAGAACGGAAAAAGCTTTCTTTATCGGCGTCCAGTACCATAATTAAGCTTACTTCGGGCAAATCAATACCTTCACGAAGCAAGTTTATACCGATTACAGTGTCATAAATTCCTTTTCTTAGTTTTCTTAAAATTTCATTTCTTTCAAAAGTATTATGCTCGCTATGAATGTAGGCTACTTTCTCGTTTTTTTCTAAGAAAAATCTAGTTAACTCTTCTGCAAGTCTTTTTGTGATAGTTAGTATCAATGTTCTTTCATTTTTTTCTTTTTGTTTTTGTAGCTCATTATAAATATCTTCAACCTGAGCTTTAGTTGGTCTAACTTCAATAATTGGGTTTAATAATCCTGTGGGTCTTACAAATAATCTCGTAATAACACCATTGGTTTTATCTAATTCATATTCGTCAGGTGTGGCTGAAATATAGACGGTTTGGAAATCAAAATCATTTTCAAACTCTTCAAAAGTAAGTGGCCTATTTTCCAATGCACTTGGCAATCTAAATCCATAATCAACTAAGGTTTGCTTACGGGCTCTGTCACCCTTAAACATAGCTTTAAGTTGAGGTATCATCATATGTGATTCATCTATAAACATAATTGGTTTTTTACCGTGAAAGTAGTCAAATAAGGTATATGGTCTTTGTCCAAAAGTTCTATTATCTAGATACATTGAATAATTTTCAACACCAGGACATACACCAAATTCTGCTAACGAGTCTAAATCTCTATCAGTTCTCTCTTTGATTCTTTGAGCTTCTAATAATTTATTATGTTTCTCAAAATATTTAACTCTTTCATCAAGTTCAATTTGAGCTAAAGCACAAGTTTTCTTGATAATATCAATATTAACTGTATAAGCATCACCCGGGAAAATAATTAAGTCATTATGTTTTCGCAAAACTTCCTTTGTTATAGGGTCACAAGTTGAAATCGAATCAAGTTCATCACCGAAGAAATCCAATCTAATAATAAAACTTTCATCATATGCAGGTCTAATATAAATTAAATCACCTTTAACACTAAAATTACCCATTTCAAGAGCTACATCATTTCTTGAATAATTACGTTTAATTAGTTGTTTAATTAATTCGTCTCTATTAAGTTCCATATTTTTAGAGATATATAAAAAGTTTTCTTCATATTCATATGGACTTAAAGCACCATAAATAGCCGAAACTGAAGCAACTACTATAGTATCGTTTCTCGTAAGAATTGAATTTACTGTGCTCATTCTCATAGCATTCAAATCTACGTTTGTCTTACTTGTTTTGTCAATGTATGAATCGCTTGAAGGAATATAAGCTTCGGGGCGATAGTAATCAAAATAAGAAACGAAGTATTCAACCTTATTTTCAGGGAAGAACCCTTTTAATTCAGAATAAAGTTGGCTCGCTAAAGTTTTATTATGAGACAGCACAATAATTGGTCTGTCAAATTCTTTAATTACATTAGCAATCGTAAAAGTTTTACCACTACCAGTAACACCTTGTAAAACCTGGCTTTTTTCACCGTTTTTAATACCTTGAACTAATTCTGAAATTGCTTCTGGCTGATCACCTGAAGGAGAATAATTTGAATGAAGCTTAAATATAGACATATGTAAATTATACTTATTTAAAATTTACTTATATTCAATAGTCAACGGATTTATGCGATAGTGAATACTATATAATTTTTATATGAAATATGCAATAGTTGTTGATTCGTCTTGTGGTTTAACTAAGTTACAAGCTAAAAAATAGGTTGGTTTTACTTTCCTCATATACATTGAAATAGATGGTAAAACATACGCAAATGGTGTTGATATAACACCAGAAACATTATTTGATAAATTTAAACTAACATCAAACGTTAAAACATCTGCATTCAATATGGCAGAAGCTAATGAATTATTTGAAGAATTGTCTAAAACATATGACAAAATAATTGTTTATCCAATTTCTAAACATTTATCAAGCTCATATCGGTCTTTAAAATTAATGGAGGCTGACTTTCCAAAATTAAGAGTAATAGAATCAGTTGAAGTTGTTCAGTTAATTGCTTTTGATTGTATTTGATTAGATCAACAAATGAAATTAGATTCATCTAAAATTGACGAATATATCAGTTTTATAGAGAATAATGGTTTTAATAAATCTATAACATTAATTCCAAAATATAACAATTATTTAGTTAAGGGAGGCAGATTACATCCTGCCGCATCCACTATAGCAAAAATGCTTAGAATTGTTCCATTAATTAAATGAGAGAATGGAAAACTATTAAAAGAAGGCGTTGGAATTAAATTTGAAAAAGCTGTAAGCAAAAATATCATTAATAAAGCTGTAGACTTTAAAGCAAGTGATGAAAACGTTATATTTCCAGTTTTAGAACACTCAGGTTTTAAGGACGAATATAAGCATAAAATAGTTTCAGAAATCCAATATACCTATAAAATAGCTCCTTTAGTTTGTTTTATTCCTCCAGTCGTTTCAATGCACGTAGGGCCGGAAGGATACGCATTAATGCTTTTAGTTATTTCTTCAGAATTAGCAGATTTAATAGCAGAAAAATTTAAAGAAATTAATTATTCAGCATAACTACATGTAAAAAGTTATGCTTTTTTATTTACTTTTAATATGTAAATAATTACATATTACTAATAATTTTTAAAAAGCTTTAATAACTATTAAATAGTATTATAATAGCAATATGTTATTAATATAACATCAAAAACAGCGAGGTATAAAACAAGTATATGAATGCAAAAGAAACTAATAAAATGGTTCTAATTAATGTCATTTTATCAGTGTCAATTGCTGCACTTTTGCTAGCTTTTTTTAAGTGAGCAAAAGCGTCCCTTATGCTTGGTTTTTTAATTGGTTCAGCCTTATCGTTGGTTATTTTTTTAATTAAAGATTTGCTTAGTTATTACTGAATATACAAAGATAAAAAAGCAGCAATTTCAATAAATATTTTAATTTATACTGCTATTTTATTGGTTGTTTCGGCAATGACTATTGGAATTATTTTTATTAATAAATATTCAGCGTCCAACGGAACCAATATATATAAGGATAATGGTTATCAATTAGGATTTTATCCAATCAATATATTAGCTTTTATGGGTGGCTTATCAATGACGAAAATATCTATATTTATCGCTTTTTTGTTTAAAAAGAAATCTAAAAGAAAGGAGGCATAATGGTGCAAAAGTTTGAAAAAACTCTCCCTCAAGGTATAGATGCCATCAAACATGAGTGAAGTGAATGAAACCAAAAACAATTATTGTCATTAATCCTAATAGTTTTAATCTGTTTAATTGTTTCATTAATAGTTTTTATCAAAATCAAAAAAGAAGCCAGAAAAGATAAAGCTCCTAAAGGCATTTTGTTTGTTATGGAAGGCTATGTAAATTACATTGATTCAGCCTACGATGACAATACTGAAAATAAATTACCTAAAGCTAAGTTTTATGTCTTTGGTTTAGCTACTTTCTTATTTGTTGGAAACTTACTTGGATTAATTGGTTTTGAACCAGTAACAACTTCTTACTCAGTTGCATTAACTTGCGGATTAATTACTTTTATAGGTATATACGTCGTAGGTTTTATGTATCAAAAATGGCGTTTTTTAAAGAAATATAAGAATCCTATTGAAATCATTGGTCAATTTTCACCTTTAATCTCAATCTCATTCCGTATTTTCGGAAACATTATTGGTGGAGCTGTAATTGTTTTCCTTGTTTACTATATTTTTGGTTATTTATTTGCTTTAATGACTGGCCAAAACTTTACAAAGGCAATGCAAAATAACACAGCATGACCAATTTTGGCACCATTAATAACACCATTTTTACATATGTATTTTGATATGTTTAGTGCCTTCATTCAAGCTTTAGTATTTTGTTCTTTAACCTCAATTTGATGATCTTCTGAAGTTGAAATTAACGAAAAGAAAGTCAAAGAAGCCTCAATGACTGTAAATAACGAAGGTTTAGAAACAACTCAAAATACTAAAAACTCAAAAGCATTAACTTTAAATCAAAACATTTATTAGGAGGAAACATGGATAAAGGATTAATCGCAGTTGGCATTGGAATCGCAATGATTTCAGGTCTTGGTGTTGGTTTAGGTCAAGGTATGGCTGCTGGTAAAGCTGCCGAAGCTGTTGGACGTAATCCAGAAGCTGCTGGTAAAATTAGAACAATGATGCTTGTTGGTCAAGCTATCGCAGAATCTGCTGCTATTTACTCATTAATTGTTGCTATATTATTAATGTTCGTATTCCCTGGCATTAAAATGGCCTAATTAAGCAGACTATGAATGAATTAATTACAATCGGAAACCAAAGTGCAAAATTTGCCGAAAGCGATATTAAAACAACGCTAACGGAAAAATTTTACGCAATGTTCCCATCGTATCCAATGTTGATTTCAACATTAATTGCACTAATACTAGTTATTGTTATTTTATGATTCTTGCTTCATAAACCTATTAAAAAAGCTATGAAAGAAAGACAAGATTATATTCAAAATAATATTGATCAAGCTAAAGCAACTAATGATTTATCTCAACAAAAATTACAAGAAGCTAACTTAAGACTTTCCCAAGCTTATGCTGATGCAAATGACATTATTAAAAATGCTAAAGTGCATGGTGAAAAGGTTATAGCTCAATATACAGATCAAGCTCGTGTAGAATCAAAACGTATTTTACAAAAAGCTAAAATGGATATCAATAGAGAAAAAGCATTGCTTCTTGAAGAATCAAAAAACAATATAGCAAACACTGCAGTTGAACTTGCTAGACAAATTGTTAAACACGAAGTTTCAAATGAATCACAAGAAAAAATTATTGAATCATTCTTAAAAGATAAGAATAAATAATAATGTATTCAAAAGCTAACCCAGACGGATATGCATTAGCATTATTTGAACTTCTAAAAGAACAAAAGTTAGTTGAAAAAACATATAACTTTTTAGCAGAATTTGATGATTTCATCAACAATGATGAAATCATCACAACTGTATTATCAAATATAAACGAAACTAAGGAAGAAAGACTTTCATTGATTGATGACATTAGTCAAAAAATGTCTATTTCAAAGGATACTGACATTTTTAAAAATTTCCTAAAAGTACTTGTTGATAGGAATACAGCATCACTTTTGCCAAGAATTATGTCAGCATATTTAACAATGGCTCAAAGCTATTTAAATATTTTAAGTGGAAAAATTTATACCGCTTATCCATTAAAGAAAGAAACATTAAATCAAATTATTACTAAGCTTGAAAAAGAAAAAAACAAGAGAGTAATTTTGAAAGACTACATAGATGAAAGTTTAATTTCGGGATTCAAAATCGTTTTAGGCAATGAAATTATTGAACATAATGCCGAAACTGATTTGAAAAAATTATTATTATCAATTACAAGAAAAGGAGGTATAAATGGCTAATCAAATGGAAGATATTTGTGCAATTATTAAAGATAGAATTAGAAATTTTGACTCTAAAGTTGACTATGCTGAAGTTGGTACAATCGTTACAATTGGTGATGGTATTGCTTTGGTTAATGGCTTAGATAACGCTAAAAATGGTGAAATTATTAAGTTCAAAAATGACATTTATGGTTTAGTTTTAAACTTAGAAGAAGAAGTCGCTGGTGTTGCTATCTTTGGTAATGCTGATCAACTTACTGAAGGCGAAACTTGTTCAAGAACTGGCGAAGTTATTTCAGTTCCAGTTGGTGATGCTTTAATTGGTAGAGTAGTTGATGCCTTAGGTAATCCTATTGACGGAAAAGGTCCAATTAAAAGCAATAAAAAACGTGAAATCTTTAAAATAGCACCCGGTGTTATGTCTCGTGAAGAAGTTAACGAACCACTTGAAACAGGTATTATCTCTATTGACTCGATGATTCCTATCGGTAAAGGTCAACGTGAATTAATCATCGGCGATAGACAAACAGGTAAAACAGCCATTGCTATTGATGCAATCATTAACCAAAAAGATAAAAATGTTAAATGTATTTATGTAGCAATTGGTCAAAAGAACTCTACAGTAGCACAAATAGTTAAAAAACTTCAAGATTTTGGAGCTATGGAATATACAACTGTTTTAATTTCTGGTGCTTCAGAATTAGCTCCTCAACAATATATTGCTCCTTATTCAGGAACAGCAATCGCAGAAGAATGAATGTCACAAGGCCAAAACTGTTTAATCGTTTATGATGACCTTTCAAAACATGCGATTGCATATAGAACATTATCATTACTTCTTAGAAGACCTCCAGGTCGTGAGGCTTATCCTGGTGATGTTTTCTACTTGCACTCTCAACTTTTAGAAAGAGCTGCAAAAGTAAACAAAAACTTTGGTGGTGGTTCAATTACTGCACTGCCAATTATTGAAACGCAACAAGGTGATATTTCAGCTTATATCCCTACAAATGTTATTTCAATTACTGACGGACAAATTTTCACAAGAGAAAACTTATTCAACTCTGGACAAAGACCTGCTGTTGATGTTGGTTTTAGTGTTTCTCGTGTTGGTTCAGCAGCTCAAATCAAAGCCATGAAACAAGTATCTGGTTCATTAAAGCTTGAACTTGCTCAATACAATGAAATGTTAGCATTTGCACAATTCGGTTCTGACTTGGATGATTCAACCAAAAACATCTTAAACCACGGTGCAAAAGTTTATGAAATTTTAAAACAAGAACAATATTCACCGTTAAATCAATATACGCAAGTAGCTATTTTGATGGGAGTTAAGGAAAAAATTATTAATCCTTTACCTGCTACAGAAATTAATCGTTATCGTGATGAAGTTATTAAATTCATCAATAAAGACCTTACAGGTATAAACTTAGTTGAAAAAATTAAAGCAAATAATAACGCTTTAAGTCCTGAGCTTTATAATGAGCTTTCTATGCATTTAGTTGATATAGTTAATAAAATCATTATGACTTTAACTAACTATAACCCTGAAGATTATGCAAAAATGCCTTTAAAATACGCTAATTCGTCAACAAATAATCAATCTTTAACTCAGACAATATCTCAAGGTAAATAATGTCAAGTATAAGTGGAATTAAAAGTAGAATAGGTACAATTCAGTCAATCAGAAAAATAACTCACGCTATGGAACTTGTTTCATTCTCAAAACTTAAGAGGGCAAAATTAGAATATGAAGAAGTTCTAAAATATGATGTTTTGATTGATGAAATTTTTACTAAAATCTTTCAAAATTTGTACGAAGACGAATTACACGATTTGATACAACCAAAAAGCAATACTAAAACAGATTTATATATAGTAGTTTCAAGTAATTTAGGATTGGCTGGCGGTTATAACGCCAACATTATCAAATTAACCAAACAGACTGTTTCACAGGATGATAAGTTAATTATATTAGGTTCATATGGCTTAAGAGGGCTTCAACACTTATATAAAGATAGAATTATTAACACTATCAACCAAGACCCTAAAATTAGTATTCATAAAATCGTTAAAAAAATTGTTAAATTAGCTATGCAGCTTTATGCTAATAATGAAATTCGTTCAATTAAGGTTATTTATTCTAAATATATTAACAACCTTGTGCAAACAGATGTATGCGAGCAAATTTATCCATTTAACGAAGAAGTTATTAGACCATTAATAGCTTCAAAAGAATATGACCATAAGTTAGAATTTGAACCAAGTCCTAAAAAAATTCTTGCTGAAGCAATTCCTTTATACATTGATTCAAAGCTATATTCGGCAATCGCTTGTGCAAAAATCAGTGAAATTGCTTCAAGACGTATTGCAATGGAAAACGCAACAGATAATGCAGACCAATTAATTGATAATCTTAATATTGAATACAACAGAAAACGTCAAAGTAAGATTACGCAAGAAATTATTGAAATTGTGTCTGGAGCTGATGCAGTTCAATAAAAGGAGATAAGATGGAAAATACAAAAGTTTTAGATACACAGACATCTAACCCAATTGAACAAAAATCTAATGTTGGTAAAGTTGTTCAAATTATGGGTCCTGTTGTTGACGTTAGATTCCCTAAAGGCTCATTGCCTTCATTATTAAATGCATTAGAAATTCACTACAACGATCAAATTTATACTTTTGAAGTAGCTCAACACATTGGAGATGATACAGTTAGAACTATTGCGATGGTTTCAACACAAGGTCTTCCAAGAGGTATTGATGTTATTGATACAGGTCATCCAATTCAAGTTCCTGTTGGAAAAGACATTCTAGGCAGAATGTTTGACGTTTTAGGCCAACCAATTGACTTACAACCTGCACCAAATTGTCAAAGAAATTCTATCCACACAAGTGCTCCATCATATGAAGATCAAAGAACTGAAAGTGAAATTTTAGAAACAGGTATTAAAGTTATTGACTTGCTTGTTCCTTACGCAAAAGGTAGTAAAATAGGTCTTTTCGGTGGAGCTGGTGTAGGAAAAACTGTTCTTGTTCAAGAATTAATTAATAACATTGCTATTCAACACGGTGGACTTTCAGTTTTTGCTGGAGTTGGTGAACGTACCCGTGAAGGTAATGACTTATATAATGAAATGAAAGCTGCTGGGGTTTTAGATAAAACCGCTTTAGTTTTTGGTCAAATGAATGAACCTCCTGGGGCTCGTATGCGTGTTAGCTTAACCGCTTTAACAATGGCTGAATATTTTAGAGATAAAGCAAATCAAGATGTGCTGTTATTCATTGATAACATTTTCCGTTTCACACAAGCCGGTTCTGAAGTTAGTGCTCTTTTAGGTCGTATGCCTAGTGCCGTTGGTTATCAACCTACATTGGCTACTGAAATGGGTCAACTTCAAGAAAGAATTACTTCAACACAATCTGGATCAATTACATCTGTACAAGCTGTTTATGTACCTGCTGATGACTTAACTGACCCAGCACCTGCAACAACATTTAACCACTTGGATGCTAAAACCGTTTTAGACAGAAATATAGCTGCTTTAGGAATTTATCCTGCGATTGATCCTCTTGAATCAGCATCTAGATTATTAGATCCTCTTGTAGTCGGTCAAGAACATTATGACGTTGCTCAAAATGTAGTAGCTATCTTGCAAAGATTTAAAGAACTTCAAGATATCATCGCAATTCTCGGTATGGGTGAGCTTAGTGATGAAGATAAAAAAGTTGTTCAAAGAGCTAGAAGAATAAGAAACTTCTTAAGTCAACCATTCTTCGTTGCTGAAAAATTCTCGGGTAAAAAAGGTGTTTACGTCAAAAAAGATGATACCGTAAGAAGTTTTAAGGCTATCCTTAATGGTGACTATGATGACTATCCAGAAGAATTATTCTTATACGTTGGTTCAATTGATGATGTAATTGCAAACTACAATAAAATGCAACAAGAAGCTAACAATCAACAAACAAAATCTCAAGCTGAAAATACTTCTACAATTGAAACAAATAGCACCGCAAAATAGCATTTTATGTATAAATACAGTAATTTAAAAATCATTACGCAATCACAAATCTTTTATGATGGTGAAGTATCAAGTGTCCAACTTTCTACAAAAAGTGGAGGACAAATCATGCTTCAACCAAATAGAAGTGAATTCCTTTCAACGATTGACATTTGTAAGCTATTTATAACTGTAAAAGATAATCAAGAACCTTTAGAATGTTCAATTGGCGATGGCATAGTTTATGTTGATGAATCAAGCATTCGTATTATTACAAACGATATTATTTGAAGCAAAGACATTGATGTTGAAAAAGCCGAAAAAGATAGAGATTATGCATTGAAGCAACTTGAAAACGCCAAAAATGCAAGTGATGAAAAATTATTTGAAATTAAACTTCGTAAAGCTATTAATAGAATAAACGTTTCAAAAGATAGAAACTAAATTTAAAGTTAATTACACTCTTCGAGATAATAATGAAGAGTGTTTTTATTTATTTTTAAGCATTTTTTACATATTTTAAGGCTTATTCATTATAAAAGTGAGGTTCCAAAATTGAACCCCACTTTTATAATTTTTGCCCTAAAATATAAATATAAAAACCAAATAGAAAGGGCAATATAATTATAATGAAATTTAAAAGTTTAAACAATGTTTACTGTATCGAAACAACGGTAAAACACTCATACAATAGCCAAATAAAATATAGATCTAAACACATTCACGTTTACATTAATGATTCTGAAAAAGACTTAGAATACGCAAATCAAATATTTTATAGGAACAGATTAAAGGTTCATTTTAATCATATTTCTATAACTAAAGCACATAAAATTTTGAATATGATGCAATTAAATTACTCTA
>NZ_JHXS01000012.1 GCF_000687775.1 Mycoplasmopsis felifaucium ATCC 43428 | reverse complement strand
TACCCACAAATTGGCATGGAAATTACTAGAATACTAAATGACTTTATTCATACAGGTGAAACTCAATCTAAAGTGTTTAAACCACTAGTTTCATTCAAATAAAATCCCGTATAGGGATTTTTTATATATATCTGCTTTGTACTTTTTTGATGTACATTTCATTATCTTTGCGTTTAATTTCTTCACGTTTATCGGCTTTATTCATACCTTGAATTAATGCTATTTCAAGTTTAATTTTAGATTTATCATTGAAATAAATTTTAGTTGGCAAAATAGTAGAACTACTTAATTTTTCTTTTTTGCTTTTTAAACGTTCGATCTCACGTTTATGCATTAAGAGTTTACGTTCTCTATCTTCTTCACATTGTAACAACATATATTTTGCAAAAGATGCATTGCATAGAAATATTTCTCCATTTCTAAAGAAAATATAGGAATTTGTTAAATTAACGTTTCCTGCTCTTGCAGATTTAACTTCTCAGCCAAGTAATTCGATTCCTGCTTCATGTTTTTCAATTATTTTATAACCGTGTAAACCACGTCTGTTGTCACTAATTAATTTCATATTTAAAATTATATTTTAATTTTCAAATTCATGAACTTGCAAAATAAAAGTTATATAATAAAAAATATTTTATTTAAAGAAGGTTTTAATATGAATTCAACTTATATATTAGAAGTTAAAAATTTAAGTAAATCCTTTGGTAAAAAGAAAGCTTTGGATAACTTAAGTTTTAAAGTTGGCAAAGGTGAATTATATGGTTTTTTGGGTGTAAATGGAGCCGGAAAAACAACAACTTTAAGTATGATTGTAGGGTTATTACATCAAGATACAGGAACAATCTCAATTGATGGAAACGAAATTAAAACGGCCAAAGATTTTGAAGTAGTTAGAAACAAAATTGGTGTTGTCTTCCAAGAATCAATTCTTGATGATAATTTAAGCGTCAAAGACAATTTATTAATTAGAGCAACTTTATATCACAAGTTTTTTAAAAATATTAAACCAATTGAATTGGTTAATGAAATTGTTAATGATTTTGATTTAACAGATATTTTGAATCAAAAATACAGAACTTTAAGCGGTGGACAAAGAAGAAGAGTAGATATCGCAAGAGCTTTAATTCATAAACCGGAAATTTTATTTTTAGATGAGCCGACAACTGGATTAGATCCAAATAATAGAAAACTTGTATGGGATACACTTAAAAAAATAAGAGCAGAAAGAAAACTAACTATTATTTTAACTACACACTATATGGAAGAAGCTAATAGTTGCGATTATGCAATTATTATTGATAAAGGTGTTAAATTAACTGAAGGAACGCCCGCTGAATTGAAGAGTAGATTTAGTAACACAACTATTTTTGTTTATGGCGATAAAACAGCCGAATTAGAAAAAGTATTATTAGAACACGATTTAAATTTTTCTTATGATGATAACGCATATGCAATCGTTTTTAAGCAATATAATGAAGCCACAGATTTCCTTGAAAAATATAAAGACTTATTAAAAGATTTCGAACTTAAAAAAGGTACTATGGATGATGTCTTCTTAAATGTAACAAAAAAGGAGGCCAAGAATGTTTAAAAATTTACAAGTATTATTTATGCGTAATGTTAAATTATTCTTTACAGATAAAAGAAGAATGATAATGACATTTTTCTCTCCAATTGTTACTGTATTTATTTTTATTTTATTTGGAAGATATTTATTTGAACAAAGTGTTAAGGGTTTAAATAATATAGATAAAATGAAATTTGCTGATGGTTCCTTATTGGTAGGTCTGATGGGAATGACAACTTTAACAAATGGCATTAGTTTATCTGTTTTTATGGTCCAAGATTCAGAGAAAAAAATATTTAATGATTTTTCAATTACGCCGATTAAAACATCAACAATTAGATTAAGTTATTTATTATTTAACTGCTTGCTTAACATATGGATTTGTTTAATGATGTTTATCATTATTATCGTTTATATGGCCTTACGTGGAACGATTGGAATTTTAAGCGGGAATAAAAGTTTATATGTTTACTTAATTATTATATTAGGTGGCGTTATGAATTCGGTGTTCTTTACATTCGTGTTTAGTTATTTAAAAAGTGTTAGTGCTTTTTCGGCTATTTCAGGGGCACTTTCGTCAGTTTCAGGTTTCTTTATTGGGGCATTTATTCCTTTAACTATATTGCCTTTATGACTTAATGGAATTGCAACAGTAATACCTACTACTCAAATAGTAAGTCTTATGAAATGAGTTGTTTTTAGTGATATTGACGCATACAAAATGTTTGCAAGTCAATATAAATTATCAATTGCTACACTAGATGTTAATTGATGACAATCGCTAATTTATGTACTTTCATTTACAGTATTTGTTATTGGTTTATCTTCTGCTCTAAACTTTACTTGAAAGAAGAAAAGATAAAAAAGTAGTATTTTAAAATGACGGGAAGCCGTCATTTTAATTATTAAATTTGGAATTCGTGTTTGATAGCCTTTGCAAGGTTTTTAAATAGCCAAATAACTGTTAGAGGACCAACGCCGCCAGGCACTGGTGTATAAGCTGAGGTTAGTTCATATTGACCTTTTAAGTCAGCATCTCCTACAAATTTTCTATTGCCTTGTTCATCTTCAACTAATGTAATACCAGCGTCAATTAAATAAACGCCTCTTTTGATATTATCAGGGTTTACTAAGCCAGGTTCGCCAGCTGCTGTCACTAATATATCAGCGTTTTCGATACCTTTAACACCAGTATTTCTATTGTAAGTTGATACCAATCCACCTTCTTTTTTTAGCAAGAATGCTGTAGGTTTTCCAACAAGATATGAACGACCAATAACAGAAACTTTTTTACCGTTTACATCTATATTATAGTATTTTATGATATCCATAATTGCTGCCGCTGTTGCAGGTGTAAAGTATAAATCATCTCACTTATCGTTATAAAAGTTGAATGTACTTTTTTCACAAAGACCATCAATGTCTTTTTGTAATCTAATTCCATTCATTATAACTTTAGGTGAAATGTGTTCTGGAAGTGGAAGTTGAACAACGATACCGTCAGCCTCTTCGTTTATATCATCTAGTTTTTTAAGTAGGTTATTTTGAGTAATTGTTGATTTAAAATTATGAATTCTAACTTCTACACCTAACTCTTCTGCTTTTTTAATTTTATTCTTAATATAGAGTGATGAAGATGGAATATTACCTACTTGAATAATAGATAATATTGGTTTTCTACCAATAATTTGTGTTATTTCATCAAACTCTTTTTTTAACTCTTGTGTTCTAATTTTTGCAATTACATCACCGGCTAAGATCATTTTGATACCTCGCTTTCGTATTCTGCAAGTTGTTTTTTATAATTTTCTAATTTAGACTTTTCTAAATCAATTTTGTCTTTCGGAGCTTTTTTAATGAAGTTTTCATTATCTAACATTTTTGAAGCTCTTTCAATTTCAAACTTAACGTTGATAATTTTTTTGTTTAAATCATCTAAATAATTTTGTTTAACTTCATTTGATTCTTTAATGTAAATTTTCAAAGTTCCATCCGTAATTAAAACATCATTATTTTCTTCTATTTCGGCATTTGCAAGTTTATTAATCATTTTTACTAAATCATCTGTTTTATTGATATTTAAGTCATATGAAAGAGTTGTTTTCTTACTTATATTCTTATCTTCTCTGTATTTTCTTAAAATTTTTACTGCTTTAATTACAGTTTCAATTTTTGCTATTTTAGCCGACTTACTTACTTTATGAATTGGCAGATTTTCATCAAGTAATTCTGTTCCGAAAACTACATTAAATAAGTAATCTGTGACAAATGGTAAGAATGGATGAACTATTAATAATAATGATTTTAAATTTTTAAAGGCTGCTTTTTTATTTGGTGTAATTCTAAGCAATTCAATATATCAAGATGAAAAGTCATTGTAAATAAAATTATTAATTTCAGTACCAATAGTTGTTAATTCATATTTAGAAATACATTTTTTGATTTTTGCTAATAGTTTTGCTAATTTATTGCTGATTCATAAATCTGCAGGAGTTTCTTCTGTTGTATTATCATCTTCTAAACTTTGAATGTATCTTGTAATATTTCAAAGTTTATTGCATAAAGCTCATGCAGCTTTAATTTTTTCATTTGAATATCTAATATCCATTCCAGGAGTTGTGTTTGTTACTAAAAAGAATCTTAAAGCATCAGAACCGTATTCAGTAATTACTTTCATCGGATCAATTCCATTATTGAGTGATTTGGACATTTTTCTATTTTGCTCATCTCTAACAAGCCCGTGCAAAAGTACATCTTTAAAAGGTTTTAATCCAGTAAACTCTAAACTAAAGAAATACATTCTAGCAACTCAGAAGAAAATAATATCGTATCCCGTTACAAGTAAATCTGTTGGGAAGTATCTTTTTAGCATAGAATCATCATTTGGCCAACCTAAAAATGAAAATGGTGCAAGTCCGCTGCTGAATCAGGTATCTAAAACATCCGGGTCCTGAATTCATCCTTCACCAGGTGAATCTATTTGTACACGTGTTTCATCTCCTTTATATCAAGCGGGGATTCTGTGTCCTCATCATAATTGACGGCTTATTGTTCAATCGTGAACATTTTCCATTCATTTTTTAAGTGTTAATCTGAATCTTGATGGGTAGAATTTAACTGCTTCTTTAGTATCTAAATGTTTTAGAATATCTTGACTAAATTTATCCATTTTCACAAATCATTGAGGCATAACCAATGTTTCAACAGGAACTTTAGTTCTTTCAGAATAACCAACATTTGAAATAGTTTGTTCTTTTTTTACTAATAAATTATTTTGTTCTAAATATTCACCAATAGCCTCTCTAGCTTGTTCTCTAGTTAATTTATGGAATTGACTTCCAGGACAGTTAATTAAACCGTCTTTATCTATTGTTTCATTTATTTCTAAATTGTGTTTTTTGATAATGTCAATATCGACTTCTGCATGTGCTGAAAGTTTCATTAAACCAGAACCAAATTTTTTGTCCACATATTCATCAGCAATAAGGGGAATTTCTTTTTTAGTAAGAGGATGTACAATAATCTTACTTTTTAGATTTTTATATCTTGGATCATCAGGATTATAAACAACAGCCACATCGCTAAGCATTGTTTCGGTACGAACGGTTGCAACTGTCAAGAAATCATTTGAATCTTTTAAAAGATATTTAATGTAGTACATCGTTTGTTCAGTTGGAGTATTAATAACTTCAATGTTTGAAAGAGCTGTTTTTAATACAGGATCTCAATTAATAGCTTTCTCACCTTTATAAATTAAACCTTTATTATAAAGTTCTATAAATGCCTTATTTACAGCGTCATTAGAATCTTTATCTAACGTGAATCTTTCTCTTTCATAGTCTAAAGCCAGTCCAAGTGAATTTCATTGTTGTTTGAAACGATTAGCATACTCGTCTTTTCAAGCTCAAATTTTTTCAAGAAATTTTTCTCTACCAAGGTCATATTTAGTTAACTTTTCTTCATTATAAAGAATAGTTTCAACCTTACTTTGTGTTGCAATACCGGCGTGATCCATACCTGTAATTCAAAAAACATCATAGCCTTCTAATTTTTTAAACCTGATAATTGAATCTTGAATATATTGGTTTAAGGCGTGTCCAATATGAAGCATTCCAGTTACATTTGGTGGAGGCAAAAGAACCGTGAAAGGCCTTTTTACCTCATCGTGAGTGCTAAAATATTTATTATCAATTCATTTTTTAGAAATTATAGACTCGAAGGCCTTCGGGTCGTATAATTTGTCAATTTGTTTCATATTATCCCCTGTAAAAATGTACATATTTATATTAAATTAATTAATATTAAAATTATAACACAATTAATGCACTTTTCGTGCAGCTCCTAATCTAACGCCGTGAAGCTTTCTTCATTAGTAAACTAAATTCCTAAAATAATATTTTGAAAAAAATAAATTTAGTCTTATAACAACATATAAAAAACGAAAATCGCTGTTTTATAGCGATTTTAGATTTAATAATTAATTACTCGGTAATCCAACCTGAAGATTTAAAAGAATTATAAAACGAACCATACGATAGTTTATTCACGTTAATGCCGTTATCTATACTTAATGTTTCATAATTACAGATTGCATATCAATAGATTCAATATCTATTTTTAGTTTTGAATGATTTTATTTTTTTGGTTTTAAATTTAGAAACGTCTGCAACTGCAGGACTCGGATTTATAAAGGTATTTTTGTTTTCAAAAGATATCTGGAAAGTTTTATTTTCATCTTCTTTAATGATATTTTCTAAAAGTCTTGAATCATTTATATTTATATTTTGTTTCATTATTTTCTTCACTCTAAAATAATATTTAAAAAGAATTACTATGGGAAAGCCAATCAAGAATATATTTAAAGATAATGTTGTATCTAATTTATATGGAATTTCAAAGTTATATATGTTGAAAAGCGTAAATACTGTAAGTGCTAATGCAAAATAAAATATATAAATCAAAATTATTGCAAGATATCCAACTAAGACTCTAATAAAAAAATATTTAAGAACTGTTGTATTGATCTTGATATTTTTTTTAAAAAAATAGTTTTCAATTAGAATTGTTTTGTCGTTGAAATTATATTTAAGAACTATCGGCGTATAAAACAGGGAGGTTAGTAAAACTACTCCGTAAAAAACGGGATACACTATTTGCAGGAAATGATTATGTAATCAATTTATTGTTTCGTACATTTTTTATCCTAAGTTATCAATTTTAGTGTCATTAGGTAGAGTTCTAATATATCATCCAGTTTTAGGGTGTAATGCTTTAGTTAATCCCATTGAGTATAATTCGAATTTGGAATATTGTAACATTTCATCTAAGCCTAAAATTTGGCCAGTTTCTATATTTTTGAAAATTTGATTTATACCTCCCGCGCCACCTAAAATATAATGCCTATCTAATGGTGATTCGTGTAAAACAGTTCACTTTACTTTTTTCATTTTACTTATTTGGCTAGCGATACCGACTAATTTTTCATTAGATTTTTTACTTTCCTTATTAATATCAGCAAGGTATAAAATACCATTAATTGAATCTTTAAAACTATCTACACCTGTTTTAAAACTATTAATTACGTCTGCATATTTCATCAATTTTGCAAATTCTTTTATAGATTTTGTTAATAATTTTTCACCAACGTAGTACGCAACATCTGCTCCGGCTTTAACGAATTTTTCGATTAAAAAATGTGGAGTATATTGTCTTGAGGTGTTAACAAGCTCAATCATTTTTTGAGTATTTTTAAGTTCAGTTTTATAGTAATGTACAATTCCATCCAATACATCCGATAAAACTCCAGAAACTAAAGCCACTATCCCTGCAACACCAGCGATACCTGATGTTGTACCGAATGTGAAAAACGTGCTTATTGTAGACAACGCAGAAACAAATGAAGCCGTGCCACAAATTCACTTCAAGGTAATTGATACTCCAGTTAGGCCGTTTACAATTCTTGTTAGTTTATCCAAACTATTCTTTTTATCTTCATAAAAATTTATCAATTCTTCAATTTTTGAAAGTATATTTTTTGAAGATATTTGACCATCATCATTAACCATATACTTATTCAATAAGTCTGTGTATATTCTTTTTACATTTTTATTATGTTCTCTTTTTGAATAATCACTTTTGAGAGATTCTTTTATTTTTGATTTAATTGTTTTTAGATGAGATTTAAAGGCTTCAGATATATTTTCATTGTTTAAATTTTCAACTTTTGAAGCCTTATCAGGGAATTTTATTAAGAACTCCTCTTTAAACTTTTCTAAATCAATCTTATCTATAGATGTATTATTTTGATGTACATAATCAGCAATAAATTTTATTTCATCATCATTTTTATTAATTGTTGGTGCAGTTGCTGATATTGTGGTGACAACCGGTGTTATTAATTCTAATTTCATATACTCCCTTTATTTGATTCAACCTGCTTCTTTTAGTTCGTTATAAAATGATCCATAATTTAGCGTTGATCGCTGTTTTTTAGTTATTAAATACAAATTATCAGGATTTAAAATGACGTTTCAATAAACCTTGTATTTATAAGAGGTGTATCTCTTTCGTATTTTAAATTGTGTTATAAACAAACTTTTACTTAGTTTTCAATCATAATTTTCAAATTTATTATTCTTATCAAAACTAATTTGAAGTTGATTATTATATTGTTGCATCGATAAGTTTTCAATTAATCTATTGTCGTTTAACTGACTATTATATTTAATGCATGTTTTATGTGTTTTTAGTTTAACTATAAAAATAGTTAATAAACTAAAAAACCAAAGTAATGTCACAAACAATATTAGTGTCCACACTATTCAAAAATAATGATATTTTACTGAATTAATAATTGTTAGAACTAACTCTATTGTAGTTATCATTCCATAACACGCAATCAATGAAGAGCCATAAATTTTAATTTTCTTATATGAATATGCAAGTACAGTTGAATTAACTTTTATTTTTAAAACTCTGTAATTTTCTTTAATTAAGCGACACTTATAAAAAAAATTATTTTTTAATAAATCAACTAATTCTACAACCAATGAGACCAACATCATTAATGCTACAATAATGTGCATTGTATTTAACCTGAAAAAAAGATCTAATTCAGTTTTTGGGTCAATCGTTTTAGGCATATTTCAATTATATAAAATAATATTTTATTTATTAGCAAGGCACTTAATTGAATATTTAAAAGAAAAATCCTAAAACTACTATAAAACAGTAATTTTAGGATTTTTAAGGTATATAATTTATTCAATAAATTAATCAACAATTCATCCTGCACGTTTGAACTCATTATAAAATGATCCAAATGAAATTTTAATTGTTTCATTATTTTTAATTATTGCAAGATTGTCAAAATTTAATATCGCATTTCAATAGGCTTCATATTTATTTTTGGAATTATAAAACGTTATTTTTTTATTTATTGTTTTATCAGTTCATCTAAAAAAAGGTTCGTAAAAAACAAATGTATTCACTTCTTTGTAAGATACCTGATAAGACTTATTCTCATCATTTTTGATTATGTTTTCTAGCAATCTTGAATCGTCAATTTTTAAATTTTTATATTTAATGTTTTTTACTACAATACAGTACTGAACAACTAAAGCAATAGGAATACTCATAAAAAGTAAATCTACAAATATTGTAATTAATATATAAGCATATTTGAGATTATATTTTTTAAGAAACAATATCATTAATGATAAAAATACAATGTTAATAACAACGAATGAAATTCACAGAGAGTAACATAAAATTATTTTTCCGCTATAGTACTTAAGAACTGATGGATTAATTTTAATGTTTGAATTAATAAAGCATTTTTTAATTCTTATAAGTTTAAAATTTCATTGATATTTTATGGCTGAATATATGAAAAAAAACAAGAAAATTAAGGTATATGGTAAATAGTATACTACTTTGAAAAATAATCACTCTTCCGAAAATAATTTTAATACATTAATCATTTTATCCTAAATTATCTGCTTTAGTTTTATTTGGAAGAGTTCTGATATATCAGCCAGTTTTTGGATGTCTAGCCTTGGTTAAACCCATTGAATAAAGTTCAAACTTTGAAAATTTAAGCATTTGATCTAATCTCAAAATTTCGCCCGTTTCAATATTTTTGAAAATTTGATTAATTCCACCAGTCCCGCCAAGAATATAATAATTATCTAATGGTGTTTCATGCAGAACTGTTCATTTAACTTTTTTCATATTAGTAATTTTATCTGCTAAATTTTTAAGAGTATTTGTTGCTTCTTTATTATCTTGGCTTAATGTTTCTAAAAATTTAATATCATTGTAAACGCTATTAAAACTTTCTATTGCAGAATAAAAATTGGAAATTACATCAGCATATTTTAAAAATTTAGCAAATTTTGGGATAACGTTTTTAGTATATGTGCTAAACGCCTCATAGTTAATATTTAATGTAATTTTAACTATTTTTTTGATTACATCAGAAGGCGGCATGTTTTCAACATTTTTAAGAAATTTAATCGTGTCTTGTACATTTTTCAAATGATTTTTATATATATCTAAAATAATATCTAGTAGCCCAGAAACTATACCTGAAGTTGTTGCGACGATAGCTGTAGCAGTTGCAAGTCCAGCAGTTACACCAGCTGTAAAAAAGCTGGCTATAAATGTAGCTACTGATGCAGCCGAAGCGATACCACAAATAGTATTTAAAACAATTGATGCATTTGTAAGATTTTTAACAATTAAAGTATATTTTTCTAAATTCTTATTTTGCTCGTTATAAAAAGTAGTCAATGCTTCAATTTTAGACAAGATATTTTTAGATGATTCTTGACCATCTTCATTAACCATGTATTTTTTTGTTAAATCCGTATATATACGTTTTATATAACTACTAGTATTTTTGCTTTTTTTATCTGTTCTGATTGAGTTATTAATTTCATCCTTAATTTCTTGAAGATGAGTATCAACAGATTTCTTTAAATTATCTAAATTTATTGCTTCAACAGTTTGAGTTTTTTGTGGAAATTGTTTAATAAATTCAGTCTTTAAGGCTTCTAAGTCTATTTTATCTAGAGAAATATTATTTTTATTTATATAATCAAATACAAATTTATTAGCTTCATTATCTAGATTATTTGAAGGTACTGATGCAACAACTGGTGTTAATATTGGCTGAATAATTTCTAATTTCATATTTTCCTTTCTAAATTCATCCTGCATTTTTAAGTTCTTTATAGAATGAACCATAATTTATCATATAGTACTGTTTTGAAGTCTTTAAAAATAAATCTTGCACGTTTATAATTAGTTTCCAATATATTTTCATATTTCTTTTTGGCACCCTTTTAGATATTCTAGATATTCAAAAGTTATATTTAATTTTCGTTTTTGAATCTACATTTACAAAACAATTATTTTTTGAAAAGTTTACCTGAAAACTATGATTATATTGTTCTTTAGAAATATTTTCAATAAGCCTATCGTCAGGTTGTATATTATTAATTCTTATTGCTTGCTTAAAATCTTTTAATGTAGTTCTATATTTAAAAATATTTATCAGATATCACAGATAGTTAAATGCTAATAACATTATTCATAGATAATAATATTTCTTATATTTTATTAAGTTCATTACAAAAAGAGGTATCTGAAATAATGATCCAATTGTGATTATTCCGAGAAATATACTTATAGTTATTTTTAAACGATTATAAAAATAATTTAAAACAGTTGTATTTACTTTTATATTTTGAATTCTATAAAGTTCAGTTATATATGATTGACTACCACTAATTTTGTATTTTCATTGAATTGGACGCCAAAATAGTCAAATTGATAAAGTTATTATTGTGGCGATTATCAACATAAATAAAGCTCTGATTGTAAAATCGTATATAGAAAAAGAATTCAATTATCCCTCCATTTTCAAGTGATATTTTGTAATATAAAGTTTTTAGCTGCCATAATTATAATATAAAGCGAAAACAATTATTTTACAGACAACTTTATTGAATGATTTTTTTCATAATAAAAATCCTTAAAACCCTTTTTTATAAGGTTTTAATGATTCATAAGCAATTATTTAATGTTATTTATTAATTCAACCATATAATACAAATTCATTATAAAACGAGCCAAATGAAATTTTAATTGCTTGACCATTTCTTATAATAGCAAGCCCTTCATAATTCAAAATTGCATTTCAATATACTAAATATTTATTTTTTGTTTTAAAAGATGAAATAGTTACGTCTTTATGTTTACGACCAGCAATATTTAATTTCGTGAATATAAATGTATTTGTTTCTTTAAAAGAAATTTGAATGTCTCTATTTTCATCATTTTTTATTATGTTTTCCAGCAATCTTGAATCATCTATTTTTTCACTATTCTTTTTTATTTTTTTAACTACTAAACTGCATTGTATGATTAATCCTAAAGGTAAAGGTAAAATTAAAACATTAATGCCAAGCATAGTCAATGGAAGTCAAATATCAAAATTATATTTTTTTAATAAAATAATTAGACTTGTTAATAGCACTATGTTAAACGTTATGAACAGAATCATATAAAGATAACATAAAAAGATTCTAACCAAAATAAACCGCAATACTTTTGGATTTAATTTGATATTTTCATTTAAATAATCTTTTTGAACCATAATTAGTTTATAGTTCAGCATATATCTTGTAAAACTATAAATCATAAATATTGTGAATATTGTTAAAAAAATAAAAGAATAAAGATATCAGGTAAATTCTCATTTTTCTGCGATTCAACTTAATACTTTATACATATTATCCTAAATTATCTATTTTTAAATTATTAACTAATATTAATTATATATAAACCGCTGCCATTTTTGATCTGCAATAGTGTAAAATAAAATATATGAAACCTCAAAATAAAGCAGAAGTTGATCAATCTATTACAAGGTTAGAAGAGATCAACGAAATTAAAATATTAAATGAAGATGACATTAATACATTAAGCGATAAACAAAGACAATTATTGCTTGAAGATGCTGAATCTCATTTAACTGACGAAGAATGAAGAAAAAAATATCTTGCCAATAAACGCAAGATTATTTGAGCTACCATTATAACTTCAATTGTTTTTACTGGTTTAATTGTCCTATTAATTGTTATGATTTTAATTATTGCAAAAGCTATTTAAAATAAAAAACCCTTTTCTCGGAAAGGATTTTTTAATTATTATTTTATTATTGAGCTGAAGCTAAAATACCCTTACGTTTTAATGTTTTGATTGTTTTAGCACTTACTCTTAAAGTTGTAGGTGTACCATTGCTGCTTGTAATTGTAATTTTTTGTAAGTTTACATTAAATTTTCTTTTTGTAGCATTCATAGCGTGAGAACGAATATTTCCAACTAAAGGTCCTTTTCCGCTTAATTGATCTCTTCTTGACATGGTATTCTCCTTTCGTGATGAAATAAATATTATTAATTATATATTATTAGGATATTTTTTAAAAATTTATTTTAGAATATTTCAAATTTCTTTAGCGGCAATAGCACCATCGCTTGCAGCGGTTATGATTTGTCTAACTCTTTTTTCTCTAATATCGCCAACTGCATAAATTCCTTTTAATGTAGTTTCCATTTTTTCATCTGTATCGATAAAACCATTTGAGTTAGTTATTTTTAAATTTTCAAAATGTTTTGAGCTAGGAATAAAACCAATCATAGGGAATAAAGCGTCACAATCCTTAATAATTATTTTTCCTTCAGAACCTATAAAACTGATTTTTTGGATGATATTTTCACCGTCTATACTTATAATTTTTGAATTCTTGTAAATAGTAATTTTAGGGTTTTTTAAAACCTTATCTACAATAATTTTTTCGGCACTAAATTTATCGCTATTTACAATCATTGTAACATTATTGGCATATTGACTCATGAAGTCAGCCTCTTCAAAAGCACTATTGCCACCACCAAGTACAAAAATGTTTTTATCTTTGTATAATGGTCCGTCACAAACTCCACAGTAGCTTATACCTTTATTTGTAAATTTATCAAAATTTTTAATATCAGTAGGTTTTCTATTTACCATTCCTGAAGCTATAATAATTGTTTTTGAGTGTAAAATTTCACCTGATTTTAAGATAACTTCTTTTTCCAAAGGGCCTATATTATTGATGTTTATGACTTCTGCAGTTTTATATTTAGCACCAAAAGATAAAGCGTGTTTATAAATTTGTTCGGCCAGTTCAAAACCCGAAATGCTTAAAATACCAAGTAGGTTTTCAACTTCGCTTGTGGTGTTAATTTTTCCTCCAGGAAGTTCTTTTTCAATAACTAAGGTATTTAAACCAGCACGAGAAGCGTATAATGCTGCGTTTAAGCCACCAGGGCCACCACCGATGATTATAATGTCATATAAATCCATTAACTAACAACCTCTTTGATTGGTTTTGATTTTCTAGTTTTAATTCTAGTTTTTTCTAATCATTGAATATAAAGATCTGGATGTGCGTATTGATAAACAAATCTATATTTTCTTCATTCTGAAACATAATGTGTTGGATTAAAGAATTGGAAGAATAAGAATGCTAATGCACCCGCAAAGATGAATAAGTATGATGCAACAACATACATTTGATATGAATTTTGACGCAATGGTTCCATTGCCAAACGAACTAAACCGTATCAAATAAAGTATCATGAAGCTGTTGATCCTGGTTTTAATAAGCTCATAGTATTAATAATTCATACTAAAACTATGTATCCAAATAAGTTTGCTAAACCTTCGTAAAGGAATAATGGATATCTATATCCGATTCCGTTTGCATCTGAAATAAACATATTTGAAGCAAAAGTTTTACCAAAAATTAATACAGCACCACCATCGTAATCAATTTTCCCGTATAATTCGTGGTTAGCATAGTTACCTCAACGACCAATTACTTGCCCAATTAATATTGTAGGAATAATTATATCTGCAACTTTTCTTATATCTACTTGATCCCTTTTGGTGTAAACATAAATAAAATCACAAATGAATGCACATACAACACCACCTTGGATACTTAAACCACCTTGCCAGATTTTATATCAGTCTGCTCAGTTGAAATTTGGATTTTTGGTTTCTTCAACTAAGTCCCATAAACGAGCACCAATAATAGCAGTTGGAATTGTAATAACAATTAAAGTTAATAAAATATCTCACTTGTATCTTGCTCTCTTTCAAAAGATTGCGATTGTCAAAATTGAGGCAATAATACCGAGCATCAATGTCAATGAATATGTATGCACTGGAAGCTTACCAATGTAAAACATAACTGATGCCCCTATTTTATCAGGAATAATTGGTGCATCAGGTGTTCAAACACCAGGTGCAACGTGTGAAGCTGGTGAACTAATCATAATCTACCTCCTTTTCTCTACTACGTTTTGTTAGTAAACTTAAAGCATCATAACCTTCTCTTTTAGATAAGAAAGCTATAACTGCAGCTTCAATTAATGAAGATACAGATGCTCCAACTTTAACGGGAACTTGTACTTTTGGAATTGTAGAACCTAAAATAGGATATTCCATTTTTTTGTTTCCTAATCTGTCTAAAGATAAGTAGTCAATGCTTTGATTTGAAACTAATTCAACACAAAGGTTAACGACAGTACCTCTTAGAATACTTTTAACTCCATAAGTTTGCAAAACATTAATTAATCCTGTACCTCTCATTTCTAAAAGATCTCTCGTCAAATATGGTGCATATCCAAAAAAGTTAGCACTAATATGCTTAATTAACACCGCATCATCAGCAACAAACAAGTGACCTCTTTGAATTAATTCGTGTGTAGCTTCTGATTTACCAATTCCCGAATCACCTATAATTAAGACACCAACGCCATAAATAGATAACAAGCATCCGTGCACTTGTGTTTCTTCAGAGTAGAAGTCTGATAAATATGTGCCAATTGTTGAAGTAATTTTTGATGTACTCTTATCCGAAACATAAACAGGTATTTTGTATTCATCACATAGTTTTATAATTCACTCGGCAGGCAAAGGGCTCATACCTTTTGACAATATCACAAGTGGTGGATGTGCTTCAAGTACTCTTTTTAAAATTACTTGAGATTGTTTTTTACCAAGTTTTTTAAAATAAGTTGATTCGCTGGTTCCTCAACAAATTACATTTCTAGCATATCTTGTACTTTCGGAAACATTAGCAATTTCTAAACCAAGTCTTTTAATTGCTGGATAATGAATATTTCTATAAGAAAGATCATCAGTTTTGTTTGCTAATTGAATATTGAATTTTTCAATTATCTTTTTAACGTTAATTAATTTTTTGCTCATAAATTCCTTAATCAAAATTATTATAAATATTATATATTAAAACTTATATTAAATAATAAGGAGGCTAAACAAACAAAAAAGAACATTATTCATATTAGTTTTACCTAAAACATCTATAAAATAAATTAAAAAGACTCTAGTGCTTTTTAGAGTCCGTTTTATTTATAAGCTCTTTTATGATTTCATCATCCGTTTTATTTGAATTAGAATTTTCATTACTAGTTTGAATACTATCATTATTGACAAATTCTACGGTTTGTATGTATGAATGTGGATATTTTTTGCATCCGAATAAAATATAAAGCGAAACATTCTTATTTATTTTTGAGATATCCTCCTGTTTTGAGATTGAAACAAGGGACTTATATAAAAATATATTTATAATTAATAATCAGACATCCAATACTATAAAACAGACAAAAATGATATTTGTAATGACAATTGCAACTATTATTCCGTTAGAATATTCATTAATTTTAGATAACATAACATTTGAAACGATGAATAAACTAACAAACAAAATTAAATTTAATATGACTGTTTTAAAAGATGTCTTTGTTTTATTCCCAATGTGAACCTGATTTACTGTTATAACTTCAATTCATTTGTTTAAAATTTCATCTTTTGTGTATTTTTTATTCTTCATTTTTGTCCTTAATCAAAAGTAACATTTTTAAGATTTTTTGCTCAGTTAATAAAGTAGGTATAAACTTTATTAAAATCGGGTTTATTATTTTGTTTAAAACCCTTATTGTCCGCTATCTTATATAACATATTATATTTTTTAATATCATCTAGTGAATCTATATCATCAGAATTTAGATTAAATTCTTCTAATAATCTTTCGGGATAATATTTTGCTATCACATCTATAAAACAGTTAAATAAGAATTTTTGAGGAAAAATTTTTGTTTCGATGGAACCGATCATTGCTAGTTTGGCTGCAGCCTCTTGGTCATTTAATTTAGGCAATAAAATACCTGGAGTATCCATAAAAAAGATATTATCAACTGCTACTCATTTTTTATCTCTTGTCACACCTGGATAATTAGCCACTTTTAAACTTTTCTTTCCAGACATTAGATTGATAAGTGTACTTTTTCCGGCGTTCGGTATACCCATTACGAAAACTTTAATTCTTGAATTAATTAGACCTTTTTCTCTGTCTCTTTGTTGTTTTGTTTTAGAAATCTTTTTAATTTCGCTTAAAATTTGATTTTTGCTTTTTGGATTTCTTAAATCAAGCCAAAGCAGTTTTTCATTTCCAAATCTTTTTTGAATCATTGACTTTTTATCACTATCCATTAAGTCAGATTTAGTAATTATAAAAATTCTTGGTTTTTGTGGTGCTATTGAATCAAAATCTTCATTATAACTACTGATTGGACATCTTGCATCTAACACAATTATAAAAATATCTGCTAGTGTTGCATTTTCTTTAATTTCCTTTATTGCTTTAGCCATATGGCCAGGATATCAGTTGATGAGTTGTTTTTCTTCCTTAATTTCTTTTAAATTATTTTCCATAATTTTTATTCATTTCCGCAACTAAATTTAAAGCCTCAAATTCTGATATTTTATCGTGGCATTCAATTAAGTTTTTTTCAATTTGTTTTTCTAATAAATCTATTTTATTGGTTAATTCATCCATCTTATTTCATATTTTTTCGATGTAATTATTAACTTCAACAACTGAATATCCATTTATTTCGTGGCTAAATGAAATGCTTTTTAATTCGTCAATTTTATCTTTCATTTTTATCTCCTAATGAATATATATGATTCAATATTATGCCAGTGGCTACACCAACGTTTAAACTTTCAAATTGAATAGGTATGTATATTTTCTGATCTGCTAATTTATATAGTTCTTTATTTATGCCAATGCCTTCATTACCCATAATAACAACGATTTTATCATCAGGATAATTAACTATATCATATGGAATACTATCCTTCTCTAAGGATGTCGCAAAAATTTTATAGCCTTCTGATTTTAATAAATCAACTGTTTTATAGTTATTTTCGTAATTTAATAAATTGATATTAAATAGTGCTCCTTGAGTTGACCTTACTATTTTATCGTTGTAAAAGTTTATATTAGAAAAAATTGTATCAAAACCAAAAGCTAATGCAGTTCTTATAATAGTCCCCACATTGCCGGGGTCTTGCACATTGTCCAAAAACACTATTTTATTGCCTTTTTCGGCGTTTAATTTTTTTATACATAGAGCTACAACGCCTTCAGGATTATTGGTTTTAGTAATAGATTTTAAAACGTTATCACTAACTTCAATTGCATTAATATAACGATCATTGCCTTCTAACTCGTAAATTTCACTAACTAAATTATTTTTTAATGCTTCATTTACTAAATGATAGCCCTCAACGACAAAAACAGCATCTTTATTAGTGTTTTTGGCAATCAACTTTCTTAGATTTTTAATTTTTTCATTGTTCACACTTGTTATTCTGGTTTTCATGTTTTTAAAAAATCTTTTCCTTTTTGAACTTCAACTTTTGATAAGTCTCTGAAATCAAGCTGACGCATCACTTCGAAACCTAATATGGCAACGCAGTTAGCTAAATTTATGCTTCGCATAGCTGAAACCATTGGAATTCTTAAACATCTATCTAAGTGATCTTTTAGGATATTTTTATCTATTCCTGTCGATTCTTTTCCGAACATTAATCACACTTCTTTATCTTGGTTATAAATTTTTGAATAGTCAATATCTGAATAAGAAATTTCGCCATATCTAGTTATATAATAGATATTTTTGTTTTTGTATTTTGCGTAAAAATCTTGATAAGAATTGTGAACTTCGTGCTGTATATCACTCAATAATCTTCCGGCTGCTTCTCTTTTTAAATATTTTGGGTTTAAATCAAAACTAATTGGTTTAATGATATGTAGCTTGGCCCCCAGGGCAAAACAGGTTCTAATTATGTTAGCTGTATTAGGTGGTATTTCGGGTTCAAATAAGACAATATTTAGCATTTTTTCTCCTTGTTTTTATATATTTATTATATATAAAAAAGAGCCTAAGCTCTTTTGTGAATTTATAATTATTTTTCAATTTTAACTTTAACACCAGGACCCATTGTTGCAGATACAACGATGTTTTGAACATATGCACCTTTAACGGCTGCTGGTTTAAGTTTTTTGATTAAGTTGATAACTGTTTGAATGTTTTCAACTAATTTTTCAGTTGGCATTGAAACTTTACCAACTAATGTATGGATAATACCCGCCTTATCTGTACGGTAATTTGCTTTACCTTTTTTAAGTTCTTCTACAGCTTTTTCAGGTGTAGGAGTAACTGTACCAGTTTTAGGGTTTGGCATTAAACCTTTAGGCCCAAGTTTTTTACCATATTTACCTAAAAGAGGCATCATAGCAGGATCTGCTACCATAACGTCAAAGTCAAATTCGTCTTCTTTAATTTTTTGTTCTAATGCAGCACCATCTACAACAATGTCAGCACCTGCTGCTGTAGACAATTTTTGTTTTTCTGGATTATTTGTAACAACTAATACTCTAACTGATTTACCTGTACCATTTGGTAATAATACAGCACCACGTAATTGTTGATCAGCTTTTCTAACGTCAAGGTTAAGTTTCATAACTAAATCTAAAGAAGCGTCAAATTTTGCATATGAAGTTCTTTTAGCGATTTCAACAGCTTCTGTTAAGTCGTAAGCGATTGTTTTATCAAATGAACTTCTAGCAGCTTCTAATTTTTTTCCGATTTTTGATGACATAATTAGTTGTCTCCTTCGGTTTCTTCTTCTGAAATTGTTACAACTTCGATACCTTTACCTTTAGATTCGATCATTTCTGCTTGATCAGCTTCTAAAGCAGCTTCTCTAGCAGCGGCTTTTGATTCTGCCTTTTTAGCAGCTAAAGCAGCTTTTCTAGCAGCTTCAACGTTATCATACCCATCAACTAAAATACCCATATTTTTTGCTGTACCAGCAATAATACTCATTGCCACTTCAACATCATCAGTGTTTAAATCAGGTAATTTGTATTCTGCGATTTCTCTTAATTGGTCTACTGAAATAGTAGCAGCAATTGTAGTTTTTGAGTTTGAACTTGCTTTGTTAATTTTTGCAGCTTGTTTTAATTTGTAACTAGCTGGTGAAGTAAATAATTTAAATTCGAATGATTTGTCATTGTAAACGGTAATTTGAACAGGAACTGGTTCACTACCTCTTTCACGTGTTGCGTCGTTAAATGCACGTGTAAATTCAGGCATGTTTATACCTACACCTGCTAATGCAGGTCCAGGTTTAGCTTGACCAGCATTAAATTGCAATTTACGAACACGGACAATATCAGCTTTTGATTTTGCCATATCTTGTTATCCTTTCGATAATGTGGTTCTTGCGATTTCTCTCCCACTTGTTAAGAGCAATTTAATAATAAATTGCGTTTATATTATATATAAAAAGTTTATTTTCATAATAAATTCACAAGTATTTACACCTAAGTTTATTTTTATAAATAAAAATATTATTTGAAATCAATTTATATTAAAAATAATTAGATTTACCGAAAATTTTTATTACAAATCCAAAATTACTATAAAACAGGTTTATTTGTTAATTTAAACACAGCAACAATTTACAAAAAAAAAAAAAAAAATAATGCAGGATAATTTAGATATATAAAAATATTTAAGTTTAAGAGGTTTAAAAATGTCTAGAAAAAAATCAAAGGTTTTATCTGGTTTAGTTGTTGCATCTAGTGGTGCGATTGTGGCTATGAGCACTACTGCTTTTGCTTCAAATATTAAAAATTCAGAGAATAAGCATAGAGAGAATAAAGACAATTCG
>NZ_JHXS01000011.1 GCF_000687775.1 Mycoplasmopsis felifaucium ATCC 43428 | reverse complement strand
AAAATTCATTAAAAAATTCATCTTTTTTTGCCTTATAAGGCAATCTTTTCTATTGCTTTCTAAGCAATAGTCTATTATTAAAATAGATTTTTATTATTTATCGTTTTAGGCGGAACCTCACTTTTGCATTTTATAATTTAAAAAAATATTTTGTATTAATCAAAAATGGTGTAATATTAATATCAGTGGTAATAGCGAAGGGGACCACCTGAATCCATTCCGAACTCAGTAGTTAAGCCCTTTAGTGCCGAAGGTACCAGAGATGGGAGAATAGGGAGCCGCTTTTTTTATTACTTTTTTTATGAAATAAATATTTATTCATTAAGTTTAATGAAGAATTTTAGCTGGCTAACAAACAATTTAAATCATAAATTTATATTATTTAAATATATAACTATAATTTAATTGCTAAGATTGTAATCTTGAATTTAAGGTAGGTTAAAAATGTCTGTTAAAAAAGTGACGTTAGGACAATTTTTTACAAAAGAAGCTGTTTGGTTGAAACCACAAATTATTGATTTTATTAAAAGGTCAAACTGCAGTATCGCTTATGATCCTTTTGCTGGCGGTGGTGATTTATTAAATGTATGTCAAAAAAGTTTAAATATCAAAAATATTATTGGCCTAGATATTGATGAAAGCCTACAGTGAAATAAAAATGATTCTCTCGTTAAAATTCCACATATTGATAATGCGTTTATAATAACCAATCCTCCATATCTTGCGAAGCAATCTGCAACAAGAAAAAAGTTAGATTTATCTAAATATTTCAACAATTCATTATATGATGACTTATATCTAATTGCACTTGATAAAATGTTAGAAGCTCAAGACTATGTAGTTGTTATTGTTCCTGAGTCATTTATTAATTCTTCATTCAAGAAAAAACATTTGCTTTCCTCTGTTACTGTTTTAGAAGAAAACCCATTCTTAGATACTGAAAATCCTGTATGTGTATTATGTTTTGATAATATACCTAAAGAATTTACTGATATAAAAATTTACAAAAATGACTTATTGGTAGGGACACTAAAAGAAATTTTTAATTTAAGAATTAATCCAAATAATTCTGTGAGAATAATTTTTAATGATTCTAGTGGATGACTCGGTTTAAGAGCTGTTGATAGTACTGACGATAAAAAATTTATTCATTTTGACTATAAAGAAAATTTTAAATATGATTGAAGTAATAAAATAAAGCATACTTCAAGACATTTTTCGTTGATAAATATAAATATACCAAATAATAAAAAAGCCTGTTTTATAGATGAATGCAACAAAATTTTATTTCACTTGAGAGGAGAATCTGACGATATTTTATTAACTCCTTTTAAAGGTAATACTAAAAAAGGCATCAGGAGACGAAGGCTAGATTTTAAATTAGCAAGAGCAATAATGGAACAAGCCTATATAACTGTTAACTCTAAAAAGGATTTTGAAAATGAATAACAGATGGTATTTTGATTTTAGTTTGAAAATAGCGATCAACTTTTTGATATAGAAAATTCTAAAGGTGTTTTGGTTATAACTGAAAATAAATTTTTAAATTCTACAGAATTGATGAAAGTAAACCATAAACTTATTGAATATATTAGCACCTATAAAACGCTTTGTTTAGATCAAATGATTGATTCGGCTGTTTCTGAAAAAATTATCGTTAAAATCATTAACTTAGTTGAAAATACTCCAATGATCAATTATTCTGCCTTTTGTGCTTATCTACAAGTATTAGGATATTCATACAATACATATATGAATGAAAAGAATAATATGAATCAACTAGATAAGCGAAATATTATGAAACAATTTCTTGATTATTATATAGCTTATAGACATGATTTATATTTATCTCACGGATATAGTGATCTAATTTTACAAGTTAATTCCGATATGTCTTCAAGTAGGAGAAAAGGAAAAACTGGAATTGAAAAAGTTGAAAGTTTTTTAGTATCGTTAGACTTCCAAAAAGCTAATTCCATTCAAACACTATTGTCAACAAAATTATGTTATATTCTGCCTGATAAGGGTCAATTAGATATTTTTAACAATTTTTTAGAAGTTAATAATGTCAAATTTGAATTCAGATCCATAAATGATTTTAAGAATCCTGACTTTTTAATAAAAATCAATAATGAAATTTTTATTGTTGAACACAAATTAACTAATGGATCTGGTGGTTCACAAAATGCAGAAATAAATGAATTAATACGATTTATTAGTTTTGCAGAAGTATCCAAAAATGTACATTATGTTTCTTGTTTAGCAGGTAACTATTTTAGAAAATTTAGTTCAGCTAAAAAAGAACCTAAAGTTATTTCACAATATACAAACTTAGTGAATATCTTAGATAAAAATAAGCATAACTATTTTTTAAATAGTCAAGGCTTCCAAAAATTAATTAAAGACTTTATCAAATAACTCAATTATTTGGATTTTGAAATCTAAAACTTTAATGCCTAATTTTGGCATTTTTTTATCATCATTAAAATAATTATTTTTATAGTTTATTGTTTGCTAAAAATTAAGGATTGATTATAACTTCATATGTTAAGATTGTTTCTCTTTGCAAAATTTTCATTTTCTTTTAACTTATAAAAATATTCTTTTAAGTCTGCATCCCTTACGGTAAAAATATCTTTCTTATCTATGTTTATATATTTAACTCTTGCCAGTCCATTTCTGACAATTTCTAATCCTACATCTATCTGCTCATTATTGTAATAATAAAATAATTGACCAACTTTACGACTATATTTGTCTGTTGTTATATATCTATAAAACAGATTTTTACGTAAAATTTGATTATTCAAAAATGCTTTTGCTTTATTTGCAAAAAGATTCTCAAATTTTGCAAGTTTTTGATAATTATTTTTCTTTGTTTCTGGGCAATCTATGCCAAATATTCTTAATGATTCTATTTGTCCGTTTTCTCAAAAAGATATAGTATCGCCATCAATAACATTTATATTAGACTTAATTTCATAAGTTTTAAAGTAAGAATCATTCTTGTTTAAACAAGAAACAGAAACTATACTAAATGCAGCTGTCGTAATTAAACTGTTATTTAATAATATTTTGAACATATTTTATTATTTAAATTAGATCTTGATTAGATAAGAAAAAAATAAAATGAAGAAAGTATATACTTTCTCCATAAAATTAGATCTTGTTAGATGAACCAAACTCGTGGATTATTTCTTTAACAGTTTTTTTAATGTTATCAAAACCGTCTTTTAATAATTTACGTGGGTCGTAATTCTTTCCTTCATTCACTTTGCCAGAAAGAATGAATTCTTTTAATCCATCGCAAAAAGACAGTTGTAATTCTGTGTTTACATTAATTTTAGCAACACCATTTTTAATCGCTTTTTTAATTTGATCCTTTGGTATTCCACTTCCACCATGTAATACTAATCCAATGTTTAAAGCCTTATTAAGCTCTTTCAATTTATCAAAATTTAATGATTTTCAATTTTCAGGATAAGGCCCGTGAATGTTGCCAATTCCTGCAGCTAAGAAATCAATACCTAAATTTTGCATTTTTAAAGCTTCTTCTGAACTTGCTAACTCTCCAATAAAGATCATATCATCTTCTTGGCCGCCAATAGATCCGACTTCTGCTTCAACACTTACATTATAATCTTTTGCATATTTTACTATTTCGGCTGTTTTACTGTAGTTTTCATCAAAAGTCATTGATGAACCGTCAAACATTACCGATGTAAAACCAGCATCAATAGCTTTAAAACAAGAATCATAATTTCCGTGGTCTAAATGTAGAGCAACTGGAACAGTAATTTTTAAATCATTAACTAGAGAGATTACCCCATTAGCAACAGTACTAAAACCACCCATATACTTTATAGCCCCAACGCTAGCTCCAATAATAACAGGACTATTTTCTTCTTGAGCCGCTTCAAGAACATTTTTTGCTCATAGTAAGCTATTAATATTTATATGTGGCACAGCGTATTTTGCATTTTTTGCTTTATTTACAAGTTCTTTGGCGTTAACTAAATTATTAGTTATTATCATCTTATTCAAAACCTTCTCTTGTGGTTCATAAACCATCAGAATTTCTTTCAAATCTTGAATCTACCGTTAACAAACGATATAATTCACCAATTTTATTAATACGGATTTTGCTATAATCAACTTCTTTTTCTTCTGCTTCTTTTTCTCATTTGTATCTTAATTCATTTTCAACTGCATCAAAAATTTCGTTGAACTCTACATAATTATTGTTTGAACAATTTTTAAGTGTGTAGTCAATTGTAATATCTAACATTGTTCTCATATTATCCTCCTACTAAATTTATATTATTATTTTATTAAATTTATTTATAAACAGGTACATTTTTCTATTAAATTAATAAAGCTGTTTTATAGTTTAAAAATAAAATATCAGCAATGCTGATATTAGAATTTATCTCTAGGAATATATATTTTACCATCTACAGAAGCAACATCAGAAACTGTAATTAAAGCTTCATCATCAACTTCTCTAATTTTCTTAATTAAACGAGGCACTTGTCTGTATAGTGTAATAGATGAAAGTACTTTAAGTTTAGAACCTGAGTAGCCACCTTCACCTTTTTGGATTGTAAAGCTATTGATTGTTTTTTCATCGCTGATAATAGCTTCTTTAATAGCATCCATATTATGTGTATAAACTTTACATTGAACAATTTTAAATCTTGGGAACAATTTATCCAAGTAAGCAACAAAAGCAAAGTTACAGATAAATGTTGAAACAAAGTTAGGCGAGAAGTATAATTCTGTGTTTCATTGTAATTTAGCTATTGTTCTAATTGTTTCTTGATCTGTTAAACTTAAATTGTTGTAGGCATAAGAGTCGACTGTATTTTTGAAATCGCCAGCAATAATGCTACCTGGAACATAGTTACCAATAATGACGCTGACAAAGATTATTATTAAGTTGATATAACCGTTAATTGTTCCGAAATTCTTTTGTTTATAGACTGATACGTATTCTCCAATAATTCCCGTTACACCTGCAGATCCACCGATAATTGCAATAGCGGCAAAGAAGTAAGCAAGAAGAATACCATAAACAACTGCATAAATAATTTGTGCAATAATTGGGCCGCCATAGTTTCATTGTAATGGTAATAATGAAAGCAAGTGAGCCTTGCTACCATCACTTCAGTTATTTACTGTTGCAACAGCATTTTTAATTTCTGCAGTAATTTCTGGGTGGTTGAATGTTCCAAATAATGTTCAACTTGTTAAAGCAGGAATTTGTCCTAATCCAGCTGAAACAAAGCTACTTATAACCAAGAACTCTAAGGTTAAAACGGTGTAATTTCTTCCAAGTTTTACTCACCCAAATCAGAAAATTGGAATACTTAATACAAGGTACAAAATCCAGAACATTGACTGGTCAATTGCGTTATAAACAGGCTTAGAAATTTCAGGGAATTTTCTTAAGAATGTCATTGTAATCTTTGATGTAGCTTGACCGAAGGCTGCTAAACCAAAGTTATAGATACCAGGGTTCTTAACTAAGAAGATACCAACGATACCAAATAAAATTGCCAATCCTGCTGTAATCAAGCCCAATTTTCAAAATGGCATTAAGGCATAAAAACGAGAAAGTCTTAAAACAAAGTTAGAAATTTTTGTATATTTATATCTTGTATTTTTTCTTCCAACAACAGGCTTATTATTATTGTTTTCGTCTTTTAGCAAGTTTTCGTGCTCATGATGTTCTAGAGCTTGAAATCTTGCGATTTTCAAATCATGTTGAGATAATTTAGATCTATGAGGACCTACAATTGTTTTATTAAAACTCCCATCGCTATTATTTAAAGAATTATTACTTTCAGTTGAATAATGTTCAGCTTTTTCTTCTGAGATTTTAATGCGTTCATTAAGTACATCATCAATTCTTAAGTTTGTAACTTTTTCTTTTTTCTTTTCTAAATCTTCAACATTAGGATAAAGTTCATTAACGATTTCTTTATCCAGCTGTTTTTCACAAGCTTTAGAAGAATTAATTTCATTTTTATCTTTCATAAACCTCCTTACGTAAATATAATAAAAAAACGTAATAAATACGCTTATTTGCATATTTATTGTATCAAATTACTATTATTATTTTCATATATTATTCTATTCTTGTCTAAAGAATATCTGCAGTATATAAAAAAATATGTAATCATTTACACATTTATTTATGTCGGGTAATTTTAAAAATTGTTATAATAATAAAATATATATTTATATATAAATATATGGAGGCAGTATGGAAAATAAAAATATGCAAGGCAATCAAGAATATGGTGCTGAAAATATTAGAGTTTTAGAGGGGTTAGAAGCTGTTAGAGTTCGCCCTGGTATGTACATTGGTACAACCGGTATCAAGGGCTTACACCACTTAATTTGAGAAATTGTAGATAACTCAGTTGATGAATGCATGGCAGGTTATGCTAACGAAATTAAAATTGTAATTACAAAAGATGGCTATATTGATGTAAGTGATAATGGTCGTGGTATTCCTGTGTCTAAACACCCTAAAACTGGTATTTCCACCGTTGAAACAGTCTTAACCGTATTACACGCTGGTGGTAAGTTCGATTCAAATGCTTACAAAGTTTCTGGTGGTTTACACGGTGTTGGTGCTTCAGTTGTTAATGCTTTAAGTGATGACCTAGAAGTTTGAGTGAAAAGAGATGGACACGTTTACTATGCTCATTTTAAAAACGGAGGACAAACAATTACGCCTTTAACAATTATTGCTGATATTCCTCAAGGTGAAACCGGTACTAGAGTTAAGTTCCATCCAGATTTTACAATTATGGAAAAAAATGAATTTCTTCCTGATGTAATTTTTGATCATGCGAAACAAATTGCTTACTTAACTAAAGGAACAAAAGTTATTGTAGAAGATGAAAAATCTGGCATAACTGAAGAATACCATTATGAAGGTGGTTTAGTTGACTATGTTAATGAATTAAACGAAGGTCAAAAAGTAATTAACAAAGATGTTATTTATGCCGAAAATACTTATTCAGCAGACAAAGAAGGAACAACTATCTCTGTTGAAGTCGCTCTCCAATATACTGCTAATTTCCAATCTAATATTGTTACATATACAAATAATATTCTTACTGCTGAAGGCGGTACTCATGAACAAGGTTTTTATGATGCTTTATTAAGAATTATTAATGGTTATGGTATTAAAACTAACATGATCAAGAATGAAAACGATAAGCTAACTAAAGAAGATGTTGGCAAGGGTCTAGTTGCAGCTGTGTCTATAAAACACCCTAACCCGATTTTTGAAGGTCAAACTAAAGGCAAATTAAATAATAAAGATGCACGTGCTGCAGTTCGTGAAATTCTTGCACCTGTTTTAGAAAGATATTTTGACGAAAACCCTACTGATGCACATGATATAGTCGCAAAATGTTTACAATCTAAAAAATCACGTTTAGCAGCTGAAGCTGCTTCAAAAGCTGTTCAAGCAAACCAAGGGGCTGATGGAGTTGCTTCATTACCTGGCAAATTAGCTAACTGTACAAGCAAAAACGCTGAAATTTGTGAGCTTTACATTGTTGAGGGTAATTCTGCTGGTGGTAGTGCAAAAATGGGTCGTGATAGAAATACACAAGCTATTCTGCCTTTAAGAGGTAAAGTTATTAATTCCGAAAAATCTACACCTGAAAAAGTTTTAGCGAATGCGGAAATTATTTCATTAATTACTGCCTTAGGAACAGGGCTTAATGATTCATTTAATATTAATAAGTTAAGATACCACAAGATCATTATTATGACAGATGCTGATGTTGATGGTGCTCACATTAGAACTTTACTTTTAACGTTCTTTTATAGATATTTTAGACCACTTATTGAATATGGTTTTGTATATATTGCTCAACCTCCTTTATATAAAATCCAACAAAATAAATTTGTGGCTTATGCTTATAACGACGAACAAAAAGATCAAATTATGTCTACTTTAAATCCAAATATTAAAGTGACAGTCCAACGTTATAAAGGTCTTGGAGAAATGGATCCTGAACAATTGTGAGAAACAACAATGGATCCTGAAAATCGTAAAATGCTTCAAGTCCAAATTGAAGATGCTGCCAGAGCTGACTGAGCGTTCACCACTTTAATGGGGGATGATGTATTACCTCGTAGAGAATTTATTGAAAAGAACGCTAAATACGTCAAAAATATTGATGCTTAATAATACACAAGGATTAAATTCCTTGTTTTTTATAAAAAACGCTTTTTTAATATTTTTTTATGTAAAAATAAAACTTTTTCATATAATTTAATTATTAATATCAAACTAAAAGGAGATTCCAATGTTTAGAGAAATTACTGAATCAGAATACAAAAATGAAATTGAAAATAAAGATCAAAGCACATATATTTTAGTTTTCCACGCTTTATGATGTCCTCCATGTAGAATGTTTAAAAATTCTTTAGAACAAATAGCACAAAACGACAATGTAAACGTTTATAGAGTAAATGTTGACGATAACAAAACACTTTCTAGAGAATTTCAAGTTATGTCGATTCCTACTTGATTTGTTTATAAAAATGGTAAAAAAGTCTTTAATGGTGCAGGATATATGCCATATGAAGAATTAAAAGAAGTTGTAGAAAAAAATAACTAAGCTCGTAATGAGCTTTTTTGTTGCAACAATTTCATCTATAGATTAATTTTGAAAACATTAATTTATATTTAATATAATTAATTAATATTAATTAAATTAATAACAGGATTTAATGGAGGTGAAATGAATTTTTTAAGTTTATTAGAAACTGAAGTTCAAAAACTTGAAAATAAGACTATTTTATTAATTGATGGAGATGATCCTAGAGCTATTTCTGCTGCTATTCTAGCTAAGAAGTATAAAAATCTTAATATTGTTCTACTTGTTGAAAAAGAAATTGAAAATACAGATGGTTTGAATATTATAAATATGAACCAAAACTCTGACAAAATAGAAGAATTAGCAAATAAATATGTTGAAATCAGAAAAGGTAAAGATACTATTGAAACTGCTAGAAAACTTTTAAAAACTAGACCGTTTTATGCAATGATGCTTTTAGCAACAAAAGAAGTAGACGGAGTTGTTGGTGGTCTAAATTACTCAACTGCTGATATTTTAAGAGCTGCTTTTAAAACAATCGGCCCAAAAGAAGGAATTAAGACCATTTCATCTGTGATGATTATGCATAAAAATGACGAGACATACTTTTTCACTGACATTTCAGTAAATCCAAAACCTGAATTAAATGCGTTAGTTGATATCGCTAAAAATGCTGCATCCTTTGCGAAGTCGTTTAGCATTGAACCTAAATTAGCCTTTTTAAGCTTTTCGACTGATGGTTCTGCAGTTACACCAGAAACACAAATGATTAGTGAAGCATGTAGAAAATTCAATGAAGAATATGATGGATTAAATGCGATTGGAGAGATTCAATTAGATGCTGCTTTAGATTTAAAAGTAAGAGAATTAAAGTATAAACACGATTCTTACAACTCACCATCAAATGTTTTAGTTTTTCCTGATTTAAACGCTGGAAATATTGGTTATAAAATTGCCCAAAGATTAGGAAATTTTGGTGCAATTGGTCCGATTATTACTGGTGTTAAAATGCCTGTTAATGATTTATCTAGAGGAAGCACTGTTGATGATGTCCTTAATACAATTTTAATTACAGCGATGCAAACAAAATAAGGAGTATATATGAATTCAAAAGTTTTAGTTATTAATGCGGGTAGTAGTTCAATTAAACTTCAACTACTTGATAAAGAAAAATTAAATGTAATTGCAAGTGGTTTAGCCGAAAGAATTACTCTTGAAGGCAATGGAATTATTACAATTAAATTTAATGGTGATAAAAGTGTAAGAGAAGTTCCACTTCCAGATCATAAAATTGCAGTAGAGCATGTTTTAGAAATGCTTGAAGAACTTAAAATTATTGAAAATCCTAAAGAAATTCAATTAATTGGTTTTAGAGTAGTTCACGGCGGTCCATATTTTACAAAAACTGTTAAATTAACAAATCATGAGATTGATTTAATAGAAAAAGCCAAAATTTATGCTCCTTTGCACAATCCAGGTGCAGTGCAAGCTATGAGAGCATTCCAAAAAGTTATGCCTGAAGCCAAAATGTCTGTTGACTTTGATACAGCATTCCACACCACAATTCCTGATGTGAATGCAATTTATCCAATACCGCTACAAATCAGCAATAAATACAAAATTAGAAGATATGGAGCACACGGAATAAGCCATGAATTTATTACATTAAAGGTTCAAGAATTATTAAACAAAGAGAAAGTTAATGTTTTAAGTTTACATATTGGCAACGGTGCTTCTTTATGCGCGGTTAAGGAAAATAAATCATTTGATACATCTATGGGTCTTACACCTTTAGCTGGTATTATGATGGGTTCTCGTTCGGGCGATATTGATCCCTCAATTCACGAATTCGTTATGAATCAAACTGGTATGGATATCCATGAATGAACCAATACATTGAATAAACAATCTGGTATGCTTGGGGTTTCTGAAATTTCAAGTGATTTAAGAGATATAACAGCAGCTATTGAATCTGGTGATAAAAAGGCTAAATTTGCATTTGATTTATACTGCCAAAGAATAGTTGATTATTCAGCTTCATACGCAAATAAATTAGGAAAAGTTGATGCTATTGTATTTACAGCCGGCGTTGGTGAAAATACCCCAACTTTGAGAGAACAAGTAATTGACAATTTACATTTTGCTAAAATCGCTATAAATAAGGAATTAAACAATAAACCATTCGGAGACTATATTGAACTTTCAACTCCTGAATCTGAAGTTAAAGTGTTCGTAATTAGAACAAACGAAGAACTAATGATTGCAAAACACGCAATTGAACTATATAAATAATAATATGAGTAAAAAAGTAGCTTTATATCCTGGTTCATTTGATCCTTTTCATTTGGGACATTTATCGGTTTTGAAAAAAGCCTTAAGAATTTTTGATGAAATACATGTAGTTGTTTCAATTAATCCAGATAAAGAAAACCTAGATAATATTGATGAAAGATATCTAAATGTCAAAAATGAATTAAAAAACTTCAAAAATGTGTTTGTATCTATAAATAAGGATGATTTGACAGCAAACATTGCCAAAAAAAACGGTGCAAATTTTATTATTAGATCTGCTAGAAACGATATTGATTACAATTATGAATTACAGTTAGCGGCTGGTAATAATTTGTTAAATCCAGAACTCGAAACAGTTTTAATCGTTCCTGATTATGACAAAATAGAATACTCTTCTACTTTAGTAAGACATATGGAGAAATTAAAAAAATGTGAAAATTCGTAAAATCAGTTTTAGAAAAATCTTCATGACTTAATGAAAAAACAAATATTCAAGTATGTTTCTGAGGGCGTTCTAACGTTGGCAAAAGTTCATTACTTAATGCATTAATTGGGCAAAATATATCATACGTTTCTAAACGTCCCGGCAGAACACAATTAATTAACTACTTTAACGAAGATAATAACTATATTGTGGATTTTCCTGGATATGGCTATGCTCAATTGTCTAAAGACAAAATTGAGCATATGAATAAATGTATTAAAGATTTTTTAAAATATGAACCAAATAATAAAGTTATTTTTTTACTAATTGATTCCAGAGCTGGTATAACAAAGCTTGACTTGGAAACTATTGAATTTTTAAAAACCTTAAATTGAGACTTTCACGTTGTTTACACTAAAATAGACAAGTTGAACCAAAAGGAAAAATCACAATTAATAAAAAAACACAATCAATATTTAAGCGATAATCTTTTTAAAGAAAACACGGAAGCCTTCTTGGTTTCTAGTGAGAAAAAAATTAACATTGATGAATTAATTGAATTTATTGGCACAATTTTTTACCAATAACTCTGTTTTATTGGATTAAAAATAAGGAGTAAATATGAAAACAAAATCAAAAATTATTTTACTTGGTGGAGTTGCTGTTGTAGCAGCAAGTGTTCCTGTTGCTTTGTTTGTTCTCAATAAAAAATATGAAGATAACAAGAATAATGTTATTTTACAGGCAAAATCGCTAAAATTTGATGTTAGCCCCTATGCTAAAGAAGATATTCAAACTAATTCATCTATGAAAAACGACGAATTAGTTGTTGAAGATGCACCAAAATTTGAAATTAAAAATCATTTTGCAAGTGAATTTGCTTACGCTTCATACTATGTTAATTATTCTGATAACCAAACTAAAGAACCTGCCTTAGTTGATAATAGTTCATATTGAAATTCAATTGTGAAAAAGAACGCTCACGAAATTACTAATAAATTTACTCTAATTAATTTTAAAGAAGGAATTTCACTTGAGAATTTTCAAAATGATTACATCTTTTATTATCACTCATTTGCAAATGATTTTACTGGGGAGTTAGTTCTTAGAGTTTACTTTGAAAAGAAAACAGATACAGTCTCATCGCCCGCTACAACCTCAACCGAAATTTCTAAACGTAAACCTACTTGACAATTTGTTGATTATTCTATAAAAGGCTTCAAAACTATAAATAAGGATAATCCGTCAGAATTAGCTAATGAATTTATCAAGTTTTATAATCCCGGTATGCATAAATTTGAACTAAGATCATCAATTAGAAATCTTTATTTAAAAGGTGATTATAATGTGCAGGGTGGATATAATTCAATTGATAATTTATTAAGTGATTCTTATCAACAATTAACAAATAAAATTCCAACCAAAAAGCCTGTTTCACAGGAAGAAATAGAAAAAGCTCATTCAGCTTTTAATAGTGTTTTCTATATTTCAAAAACTGTTAACACATTAGATAAGCACGCTCCAAAATTCACGATAGATCAAGAAATGCCAATCTGAATTGAAAAAGTTGATGGTGCAGACAAGTTAAAACTTCACTTCTACGTAAAAACATATATTTCTGAAGCTGTTTTATCTAATGAAAAAGATTTAAACTCATCATACGAATTAAAAATTCCTACAGAACAAATTTATGAATATGACTTCTATTACTATAAATTTAAAAAACTAGGTGAATTAGTAAGTATGGGGCCACTTCCTGGTGTTGACTTATCAAATGTTTTAATTAGTTCATTACAGTTTAACTCATACGGTTCTTCAACTGATTCTCACCACGTTAATACTTCAAATGGTTATTTCAATAATTTAAACATTTTCTTTAAAAATGATGTAGCAATTTCTGAAGCTCCTTATAATTTAAAACTTTCATATTACGTGATTAAAGATGCTAATGATTCAATTTTTACTAACACAGGAATTTCTAAAGAAAATGCTGAATTTGGAACTCCAATCATTGATAAAAATGAAACAGAAGGCAAAATTAAAGTTGCATTTCAAATTGGATTAAAAAACTCAAATACTGCTCCATATATTGGAATTGTCGAACTTTCAGGCTTTAAAATAAAATAATTTAATTGTCTCATCCAATGATGAGGCTTTTTTATGGAAACAATACCATTTATGACATATCTTAATTAAATTTATTTATGTAAGCAATTATTTTTTTATTTAAAATAATGATAGTAATACATTAAATGTATAAAAATAATTAAAAATATGGAGGATATATGAATTTAACAGACAAAAGAAGTAAATTAGTTGTTACAATTGGCCCTTCAAGTGATAACTACAACACTCTTCGTGCACTTGTTGAAGGCGGTGCAACATGTGTTCGTGCTAACTTTAGTCACGGCTCACACGAAGAACACTTAAATAAATTTTTATTAGCTAAGAAAGTTTCAGAAGATATGCACTTGCCAGTATCATTAATGCTTGATACAAAAGGTCCAGAAATTCGTTTAGGTGCTATGAAAGATGGTGCTCAAGTAATTCCAGCAAATCACGAAATTAAAATTTACACAACTGAAAAAGAATATAAAGAATTTGAAGGTACAGCAGACGAAGTTACAGTTTCATACGATATGTCAAAAGATTTAAAAGAAGGAAACGTAATTTTATTTGATGATGGTAAATTAACATCAATCGTTACAAAAGTTGGAAAAGGATTTGTTGTAGCAAAAACATTAAACGCTCACAAACTTAAAACAAACAAAAGAATTAACTTGCCTGGCGTTGATTTCTCATTACCATTTTTAAGCCAAAAAGATATTGACGATGTTAAATTTGGTATTAAAGTTGGTGTTCACTACATCGCTGCATCATTCGTAAATAGTGCCCAAAACGTAAACGATTTAAGACAACTTTTAGACGAAAATGGTGGCAAAAATATTAAAATTATTTCAAAAATTGAAAGCCACTTAGGGATTAAAAATATAGATGAAATTATCCAAGCTTCTGATGGTATTATGGTAGCTCGTGGTGACTTAGGTTTAGAAATTCCTTATTATGATGTTCCTTATTTTGAAAAAGTAATGATCAGAAAATGTCGTGAAGCTGGTAAACCAATTATTGTTGCCACACAAATGCTTGACTCAATGGAAAATAACCCACACCCAACACGTGCTGAAGTTACAGACGTTTACTATGCTACCGAATTAGGTGCTGACGCTACAATGTTATCTGGCGAAAGTGCTTCAGGTTCATACCCTGTTGAATCTGTTTTAACGATGACAAACATCAACAAACGTGCTGAAATGGAATTCTATGACAAAACATACTACGACATTCAACTAGAAGAAATAAGAAGAAAATCAAACCCAGCACAAAACAAACGTGCAAGAATTGCTTATGAAGTAGCAAACAGAACTCGTTTTGGAGACTACAAATTCGCTGTTGTTCTTTCAAGAACTGGTAAATTACTTGAAGAAGTTGCTAAATTCCGTCCAAATACAATTATCGTTGGTATTGTTAACGATGAAAGTTTAATTGGTGAATTTGGTGTTACATCAAGTGTTTGGGTATCATTAGATTCTAAAAAATACTTTGACTTAATTAAACAAGACAAAAAAGTTGCTCTTGAAACATTAGCTCCATATGGAATTAAAGAAGGCGATAGAATTTTAGTTGTTGAAAACGAAAGCATGACAGAAATGAAATTCTAATTCAAACAATAATTTAGATATCACGAAAGTGATATCTTTTTATATAAAAAACTAGAGCATGCTCTAGTAATTTTTGATGTATTAATCTATTAAATAGGCAGATTATGTAAAAGTAAGTCTTTTATTTCGTTTTCGTCTTCTAATTTCAAAGCTTTCAAAGCGATATCTGCAAGTTCACTTGTATTTAGTTTGCTTATTAACTCTCTAATTTTTAGAATACAATTATTATTCATTGAAAATTGTTTCATTCCTAAACCAATTAAAATTGGAATTAATTCTCTATTTCCTGCAATTTCACCGCATATACTTATTGGAATATTATTCTTATTTGCCCCTTTAATCGCTTCTTTGAACATCTTTAAAACAGCAGGATTCAGCGATTGATATAAATAGTTAACACTTTCATTATCTCTGTCGGCAGCCATAGTATATTGAATTAAGTCATTAGAACCAATAGACATAAAATCAGTGTATTTTCCTAAATTATGTGAATTTAAGGCAGCCGCTGGCGTTTCAATCATTATTCCAAGCTTAATATTATTAATATCGGCAATTTTACTATTATCTAAAAACACTGTTTTGTAGCATTCTTTGAAAATTTCTCTAAGTTTAATTATCTCACTTACACATGAAATCATTGGAAACATTATTGATATTGAACCAAATTCAGACGCTCTTATTAATGCTCTTAGTTGAGTTTTTAAAATACTTATATATTGTTCACTTAAAAGTAATCTAGTACCACGTAAACCTAAAAAAGGATTAAATTCAACTGGAAGGTTTAGATACTTAATAACTTTATCTCCTCCAATATCCAGCGTTCTAAAAATTGTTTTTCTTCCGTTTGACAATTGAACTACTTTTTTATAAATTTCTAGTTGTGATTGTTCATTTGGAAGTATGTTAGAATTCATAAAAATAAATTCAGTTCTGAATAACCCAATTCCTTCCGAACCTGTTTTATAGGCTAATTCAGCTTCACTAACATTACTAATATTTGAATATAAATTAAATTCATAGCCATCATTTGAAATTGTTGGTTTATTTATAAACTTACTTAAATTATTCAAGTAAGATTTGTACTCGCTTTTTAAGTGTTCATAATTTTCAATATCTACATCGCTTGGATGAACTATCACATCACCTTTAGAACCATCAATTATTAAAAGATCTCCAGTTTTAATTTCGTTGAATAAATTATTGCATCCTACAACACTTGGAATTCCTAAACTTCTAGCTAAAATTGAACTATGTGAAGTAGTTCCGCCTCTTACGCAAACAAAACCTTTAATAAATTTAGAATTCATTTTTATTGTCTGCGAAGGAGTTATATCTGATGCAACTATAATAACGTTATGGTCAATTTTACTTAAGTCAATTCTCTCTTGTTTTTTATTAAAAACCTTAATATAGGAGTTTAAAACATCCAGAATATCGGTTGATCTTTCTTTTAAATAATGATCATCTAATTTTGAAAGTGAGCCAGCCTGCTTTTTATAATAATTTAGAGTAGCATAAAAAGCTGATGTGTTATTATCTTCTATTGATTTTATTATTTCCGCCTGTGAAATAGGGTCTTTAGCGATTTGCAAATGACTTTGAAAAATTGCTTTTGATTCATTGTTATCTACTGAATCTATAATATTTTGAATTAATTCACAGACTTTTTTAGTTGCTTTTTTAAATAATTTAACTTCATATTCAACTGACTTAACTTGTGATTTAGACTTTTCATCTAAATTTTCAATTACAAAAGCTTTAGCAATTGAAATGCCTCTTGAAGAACCTATACCTTTTATCAACATTTGGCTCCTTATATAGATTTATATTTATTATTATATATATTATTTATCCATTTATATTGGTAAAAATTAGACGCAAAACTTAATCCAAAAATATTTAAAAAAATTTAGCACTTTTATTATGAGACTGCTAAAACTGTGCTAAAATAATAATTATAAATAAGCAAAAATCTACGAATAAAGGAGATTAATATGTCAAAAGAAATTATATTAGGTATAGACTTAGGTACAACAAACTCAGTAGTTTCAATCGTCGATAATGGAACTCCAGTTGTCCTTGAAAATTTAAACGGTAAAAGAACAACCCCTAGTGTTGTAAGTTTTAAAGATGGTGAAATTATCGTAGGCGATAATGCAAAAAACCAAATTGAAACAAACCCAGATACAGTAGCATCTATTAAAAGATTAATGGGTTCTACAAAAACAGTTCACGTTAATGGCAGAGATTATAAACCGGAAGAAATTTCAGCTATTATTCTTGAACACCTTAAAAAATATGCAGAAGAAAAAATTGGTCATAAAGTAACAAAAGCTGTAATTACAGTACCAGCATACTTTGATAATGCACAACGTGAAGCAACCAAAATTGCCGGTAAAATAGCTGGTTTAGATGTTTTACGTATTATTAATGAACCTACAGCAGCTGCTTTAGCGTTTGGAATTGACAAGGTTAAAAAAGAGCAAAAAGTATTAGTATTTGACCTTGGTGGTGGTACATTTGACGTTTCAATTCTTGAATTAGCAGATGGAACATTTGAAGTATTATCAACAGCAGGTGACAACAAACTTGGTGGTGATGATTGGGATAATGAAATTGTTAAATGATTAGTTGAAAAAATCAAAAAAGAAAACAATATTGATATTACAACAAATAAAATGGCGATGGCTCGTTTAAAAGCTGCTGCTGAAAAAGCTAAAATTGATTTATCAAACTCAATGACAGCTACAATTATGCTTCCATTCTTAGTTTTAGTTAACGGCAATGAGCCAATTAACGTTGAAGCTACACTAAAAAGAAGTGAATTTGAAGCAATGACAGCTCATTTAGTTGACCGTTGTAAACAACCAATTGAAAGAGCTTTATCAGACGCTAAATTAAAACCAGCAGACTTAGATGAAGTTTTACTTGTTGGTGGTTCAACACGTATTCCAGCAGTTCAAGAATTAGTTGAAAAAGTTTTAGGCAAAAAACCAAACCGTTCAGTTAACCCTGATGAAGTTGTTGCAATGGGTGCTGCAATCCAAGGTGCTGTTTTAGCTGGCGATATTGATGATATTTTATTAGTTGATGTTACACCTTTAACATTAGGAATTGAAACAGCTGGTGGAATTAGTACACCATTAATCCCAAGAAACACAAGAATTCCTATTACTAAGAGCGAAGTGTTTACTACTTTTGAAGATAACCAAACAGACGTTACAATTAGAATCGTACAAGGTGAAAGACCATTAGCATCAGAAAACAAAATTTTAGGTCAATTCAATTTAGGTGGAATTAATCCAGCTCCTAGAGGTGTTCCTCAAATCGAAGTTAGCTTTAAAATAGATGCAAACGGAATTACAACAGTTTCAGCAAAAGATAAAAATACAAATAAAGAACAAAGTATTACTATCCAAAATTCAACTAAATTAAGTGACGAAGAAATTCAAAGAATGGTTAAAGAAGCTGAAGAAAACCGTGAAGCTGATGAAAAACGTAAAGAAGAAATTACAGTTATTGTTAATGCAGAATCTTTAGTTTCAAAAATGGAAAAACAACTTAAAGAAGAAGGTGACAAATTAAGCCAAGAACAAAAAGAACCAGTTGAAAAATACCTTGAAGAATTAAAGAAAATGATAGCAGATAAAAACATTGAAGGTCTTAAGACTAAGACGGAAGAAATGCAAAAAGCATTTGATATTCTTCAACAAGCACAACAAAATAAAAATAATGAATCAAACAACAACGAAGGCGACACAGAAACATTCCAATAATATAAATTAGTATAAGTTTCACTTATACTTTTTTATTTTTTATTATTTTTGGGAATTTTTAATTTTTATATAAATATAATGCTTTTTGCATTAAAATTAAGTAGTGAAAAATTTAGCTAATGAATTGAGACCAAAAACATTAAATGATATTATTGGCCAAACTAATACGATAAATTTACTTAAGAATGTCGCAAAGAACAAAATCTTAAGTAGTTTTATCTTTTTTGGTGAAGCTGGTACCGGTAAAACATCTACTGCTAATGCTCTAGCTAATGATTTAGGTTTAAAACACGATACTTTTAATGCCAGTGTTGGAACTAAAAATGAGCTTATAAAATTATTGCAAGAAAATGAAGTTGTCATCATTGACGAAATTCACAGGTTAAACGTAGATAAACAAGATATTTTGCTTTCATATCTTGAATATGATAAAGTAATTATTTATGCTACAACTACCGAAAACCCTTATTTTAGAGTTAATCCGGCTTTAAGAAGTAGAATGCAAATATTACAATTTAATAAGCTTACTGAAGAAGAATTATATTCAGGTATTCAAAAAAATCTTAAGAAGTATTTTCCAAAACTAATTTTAAATATCGATACCTTAAAGCAGTTTGTAAAGATTTCAAATGGTGATTATAGATCTTGTTTAAACAATTTACAAATGCTTGCATTAGTAAAAGAAGAGGGTGAAATTTCTTTGGAAGATATTAAGAAGATTTTGCCAAACATGACATTTTATAGTGATTTTAATTCAAGTGCACATTATAATAATTTATCTGCCTTTCATAAATCTTTAAGAGGTTCTGATGTTGATGCAGCTTTATATTATGGGGCTTTAATTCTAAAAACGGGTGATTTCCAAGGTCTTTTTAGAAGACTTTTATGTTGTTCATATGAAGATGTTGGATTAGCAGATCCAACATTACCACAAAAAGTTCATACAGCTTTTAAAGATGTAGAACAGTTAGGTTTCCCAGAAGCTAATTTACCCATTTATTATGCGATTATTATGGTTGCATTAGCTCGTAAGAGCAATTCAGTTTATAAAGCGATAACTAAAACAGAAGACTTTTTAAATAATGGAAACGTATATGAAGTTCCTAAACATTTAAGAGATAGTCATTATAAATCTGCAAGTAAACTAGGTTATGGTATTGATTATAAATATCCTCATGATTTTGCTAAAGCGGTTGTAAAACAGATTTATTTGCCTAACAAAATAAAAAATGAAAGATTCTTTGAACTATCAGATAACGATGTATTAAAGATATCTACATACTATGAAGAAATTCAAAAAATAAAAGGAGAATAAGATGGAAAAATTTGATATTTGCTGAGATGATATTAAAACATTTGAGGAATTTAAACAAGCAAAAAGTAAAGTTTACTCTAAAGATAGTGAATTTGCTCAATTACAGCAAAAAATTAGAACAGCTTCGCCAGAAGAAAGAAAAGCAATTGGCACTAGAATGACAGAACTAAAAAACTATGTTGAGGCTAAGCTTACTGAAGTTGAAAAAAGGCTTGAAAAAGAAAAAATAGACAGAATTTTAAATTCGGAATTTTTAGATGTAACCAAGCCCGTAAATGCTAAAGGTTCATTACACCCAATTACTTTAGTAGAACAAAGATTGAGAGAATGATTTACCCAAAATGGTTATTATGAAAGTAAAGGCGGAGAAATTGTTGATGATGAATATAACTTTACAAGGTTAAATATTCCTGAAACTCACCCAGCAAGAGCTATGCACGATTCATTATATTTAAATCCAACAGTTTTACTTAGAACTCATAATACAGGTATAACAGCTGTTGAATTAGAAAAAAATGCTAATAAAACAATGAATAATTTTGCAATTGGTAAAGTATATAGAAATGATGAAGATGATGCAACACACTCTCACCAATTTACTCAATTAGACTTTGTTAGTGTAGGTAAAGTAAGTTTCCCTAATTTGATTTGAACTTTAAAATCACTTTTATCTTATGTTTTTGAAGAAGAATTAGAGTTAAGATTAAGACCAAGCTATTTCCCTTTTACTGAACCAAGTGTAGAAGTAGATATCTATTATAAAGATAGATGAATTGAAGTTCTTGGGGCTGGTATGTTACATCCAAATGTTATGAAAATGGCAGGATATGATACTAAAAAATTTAACGGTTTTGCTGCTGGGATAGGTATTGAACGTATAACAATGATTAAATATGGCATCAAGGACATTAGAGAACTATATAGAAATGATTTAAGAACACTTAGACAATTTGCTGATGAAAAATAAATTTCAAGATTTTATACTTAACGAAAGCAAAAAGAGCTATTTTATAGAGTTGAATGAAAAAATTGAAGCACAAAGAAAACACAAAAATGTTTATCCCTGCGAAGAGAATATTTTCAGATGTTTTAATTATTTTGAACCAGAAGAAACTAAAGTTGTAATTATTGGACAAGATCCTTATTATTTACCAAATCAAGCTGATGGATTAGCTTTTAGCACTTATGATTCGAAATGTCCCAAAAGTTTGCAAAATATCTTCAAAGAACTTAAAAAAGATTATCCAAATATTGAACTTGAAACTTTTCAATTAGAACATTGAGCTAAACAAAAAATTTTGCTTTTAAATGCCACACTTACAGTTAATGAAAATGAACCTAATAGCCACAAAAATTTTGGTTGAAGCATTTTTATAAATAATGTACTAAATTATCTAGCCTCAATAAATGATAAATTTATATTTGTTTTATGAGGCAAAGATGCCTATAAAACAGTTGAAAAAGTAATTTCACAAAATAAAATAAGTGATGATAGAATTTTAAAAACTTCTCATCCATCACCTTTAGGATACTCAAAAACTAATAAAAGTTTTAAGGATTCACACATTTTTAAAAGAATCAATGAAAAATTTAATAACTCTATAGACTTTAGTTTAAGAAAGGAATAAAATGTTAATTTCACTAAAAGAATTAAATAAATTAATGCCTAGTAAAACTCTTGATCTTTCTATTGAAAAAGATATTAATAATTTAGGCTATGAAGTAGAATCAATTTCAAAATTTTCTAATGTTTCTGGAATCAAATTCGCAAAAATTATTGATGTAAAAAGAAATCCAAATAGTAAAACCTTACATGTAGTTACATTAGAAACTGCGGAAGGGATAAAAGTAATCCAAACAACTGCCCAAAATGCTGAAAAAGACTATTTTACAGTTATTTTTGCTGTTAACTCAAAAATCGGAGATATTACAATAACGAACAAAGAAATGGGTGGAATAGTTTCTGAAGGGATGATGGCAGGATATTATGAACTAGGATATAAATCAGAAAATCTCCCTTTTGACCCAGATGGTATTATTTTGCTAGATGATAAAAAAATAACATTAGATATGGATCCTATGGATTATCTAGGTTTAAATGATTATATTTTAGATATTACAACAAGTGCAAATAGACCAGATGCTAACTCTTACTTTATTTTAGCTAAAGAATTAGCTGCATATTATGGAGTTGATTTTAAATGGCCAACTTATAAAAATCTTATAAACAATAATTCTTTTAAATCCAAATTCAAAGCTTCTAAAAATGAGGCGAAAGAACTTTCATTTTTAGAATGTAATTTAAAAAATAAAAAGACTTCATTGCAAGATATTTTATTCTTAGCCAAGCATAATGTTGTAGCTAAAGGAATTTATTCAATTGATATTACAAATCTTGTCTTAATTATGACTGGTGCCCCTGCACACGCATATGATTCTGGAAAAATTAAAGGAAAAATTACTTGTGAAAATTTTAGTGGTAATGTAGAAATTTTAGGTGGCAAAACTGTTGAAGTTAATAATGTTTTAGCTATTAAAGATGCTGAAAAAGTAATCTCTTTAGCATCAGTTATGGGTTGTGAAAATAGCTGTGTAACAGATAAAACAGACAAAATTTTGTTTGAACTTGGTGTATTTAATTCACTAAAAGTTAGACATGCTTCAAAAGAAATCAAATTAGATTCTGCTTCATCAATTCAAGGTGGTAAAGGTATTAATTCATTCATGTGCTATAACGGAATGCTTTATCTTAAAAATAAATTAATCCAAGATAAACAATTGACAAGTCAAATTATTAATTTACCTAAAATTAAAAAAGGTACTGCAGTATTACAAAATAGAAGAAAATTAGCTGTATACGCAAACTGTGAATTAAAAGATTTAAAAATCTTTAAAGATGTTGAAGCAACTTTACAAAAATTAGGCTTTGTTTTTAGCAAAAACAGAATTGTTGCACCTACATATAGAACAGATATAGAAAATTATGAAGATATTATTGAAGAATACTTCAGATTTTATGGATATTCTAATTTCAAACAAATAATGCCTTTCTTAGAACCTTTCAAAATTAATCACGTAGGTAATGGCAAAAATTGACTTAGAGCAATAGGCTATTCAGAAATTAGAACATTTACATTAGTAAGCAAAGAATTAAATAAGTTAAATCCATTCAATTTTGATAAATCGGTTGAGCTTCAAACATTTGTGTCAAAAGAGCGTGAAGTTGTTAGAAATTCAATTATTACATCTATGCTAGAATCGGCTGATTATAATATTAAAAGAAAAATGACAAATATTAATTTCTTTGAAATGGGTATGATAAACTACAATAATTTTGTTTATGGTTTAGTTTCTAATGTTAAAACATTTGATCAAATGAAACTCGATATCTGTAATTTCTTAAATACACTAGAACTTGAGTTTGTTCCTTTTAAAGATAATGAATTGATTCATCCAAATGTTTCGGCTAAAATTTTATTTAAAGGCAATTTTATAGGTTGATTAGGAAAAGTTCACCCGTTAATTTCGCAGGCTGATTTATGAGTAGCTGAGTTTATGAATATTGAAGAACATAAAAATATTCAATTTAATTCATATGATTCTAATCCACTTAAATCAGTTGATATTACATTTAAAATACTTAAACAAGAAGCTATTCAATCAAAAATAGATGAGATTAAGTATATTTCAGAATGTTTTGAAATTATACAAATTGACAACTATGAAAATGGTGAATACAGAAATGTAACGTTAAGAATTGTTGGCACGGATAATCAAATTCAAAAAATTAATAATCACTTCAATAATTAAGGAGTAGATATGTATAAAAAAATTAAATTAGAAGACATAGAAATCCAAAACGCAATTAACTCAGAAGTTAAAAGGCAAAATACTCATATAGAATTAATCGCATCAGAAAACTATGTTAGTGAAGATGTTTTAAAAGCTACAGGTAGTATTCTTACAAACAAATATGGTGAAGGATACCCAAGTAAAAGATACTATGGTGGCTGTGAAAATGTTAATATAGTTGAAAATTTAGCTATTAATAGACTCAAGGAACTTTTTGGTGTTAAATTTGCTAATGTGCAGCCCTATTCTGGATCAGTTGCAAATGCTGCTGCATTAGCAGCTGTTGCTAAACCGGGCGATAAAATTATGGGGTTAAGTTTATCTTCAGGGGGGCACTTAACACACGGTTTTAAGGTAAGTTTTAGTGGAATTTTTTACCAATCTGTTTCATATGATGTTGATGAAAATAGATATCTAGATTATGAAGCAATCAAGGAACTAGCCATTAAAGAAAAACCTGCAGTTATTATTTGTGGCTATTCAGCATATCCAAGAGAAATTGACTTTGCAAAATTTAGAGAAATTGCAGATGCTTCTGGTGCAAAATTAATGGCAGATATAGCTCATATTGCGGGTTTAATTGTCGGCGGAGTTCATCCTTCACCTGTAAAATATGCTGACATAATTACTTCCACAACACATAAAACTTTAAGAGGTGCTCGTGGTGGTGTTATTATGACAAATGATCCTGAAATTGCTAAAAAAGTTGACAGATGAGTCTTTCCTGGTTATCAAGGAGGCCCATTATTTCACGTTATCGCAGGAAAAGCAGTTGCCTTTAGAGAAGCATTAAAACCTGAATTTAAAAAGTATGCAAAAAATATTGTAAATAACTCAAAAGCCTTTGCAAAAGCCTTTTTAGATAAAGGTGTACATATTGTAACAGGTGGTACTGATAACCATTTATTTACTATTGATGTCCAAAAAACATATGGAATTACTGGACTAGAAGCTGAAACAATGTTAGGTAATTTTGATATTACTGTTAATAAAAACACAGTTCCATTTGATCCATTATCTCCTTCGGTAGCTTCTGGAATTAGAATTGGTGTTGCTGCTATGACATCAAGACAGTTTACAAAATGAGAAGAATTAGCAGATATTATTCACACAATTTTGCAAAATTACAATAAATTTTCAACTCAATATAGAGAATTCAAAGCTGAAAAAAATACACTTATTAAAAGAGTTAAATTACTTTCAAAAGAGTTTCCAATAATTACTAAATATTAGGAGTATCAATGGCTGAAAGATATTTAGATTTGCTTTATCCTGAAATAGAACCTTATGAATGTGGATATTTAAAAACTAGAGACGGATTACACGAAATATATTATGAAGTTTGTGGGAATACAAATGGAGAACCTATTTTATATGTTCACGGTGGTCCAGGTGGCGGAACAAGCAAACCATGTAGACGTTATTTTGATCCATCATTCTATAAAATAGTTTTATTTGACCAAAGAGGATGTGGAAACAGTAAACCTTCAATGTCATTAGAAAATAATGAAACAATGTTTTTAGTTGAAGATATGGAAATGATTAGAAAACATTTAAACATTGAAAAGTGAAGTTTATTTGGTGGTTCTTGAGGTTCATCTTTATCGTTAATTTATGCAATAAACCATCCCGAAAAAGTTAATAATTTAATTCTTAGGGGTGTTTTTCTGGTTAGAAAACAAGATATAAACTGGTTATATCAATCTGGATCAAATTATTTTAATCCTATTGAGTTTGAAAGATACTATAAAACAGTTCCAAAAGGAAAAAGAAGAAATATGGTAGCCGCATACCATGAGCTAATGAATAACCCTGATCCTGATGTTAAACACAGGGCGTTAGTTGAATGAGCTAGATGAGAATCTATTAACGTTAAATTGAAAGATAATGAATTTAATGAAAATGAGGATTTAAAAGGTATTTACGAAATAGCATTAATTGAAAACCATTATTTCTATCATAATAGTTTTATAGAAGAAAACTACATTTTAAAAAATGTTAAAAAAATTCAAAATATTCCGACATATATTGTTCACGGTTCATACGATTTAATTTGTTGACCAATAGATGCATATTTATTACATAAAAAATTAAAAAAATCTGAATTATATTATATTCATGACGCTGGACATACACAAAGAGAGGTAGGGACTACAGAGCGTTTAGTTAAGATAACAGATCATATAAGAGATGTTTTAAAAGCTAAATCTGTTTAATTATGAAAAACATTAGAGAAGACTTCAATATATTAAAAAATATAACTTATTTAGATAGTGCAGCATTAGTGTTAAAACCCAATGCTGCTATTGAAGCATCTAATGATTTTTACTTAAATAACTCTATAAGCACAAGAACATCAGATAGCCCTATTGGTGTAAAAATTTCAAAAGTTGTTGATGATGTGAGAAGCAAAATAGCTTCATTAGTGGATGCTAACCCTTCAGAAGTAATATACACTTCAGGCACTACTGATTCTCTTAATAGAATTGCATCTATGCTAAAAGGTTTCTTGAAGCCTGGTGATGAAATTTTGTTGAGCCCTTATAACCATTCATCAAATTTTGCTCCTTGAGTTGAAATTGCGAATGAAACTGGAGCAAAAGTTGTTGTTGATGAAGATCTTATTAATGCTATAAATGAAAAAACCAAAATAGTAGCATACGCACAAATAAATAATAATTTTAATATTAAATTTGATGAAAAGCTCTATAAAACAGCCAAAAAATACAATACAATATTAATAAATGATGCTGCTCAAGCCATATCATTTGAAAAAGTTTCATTAAAAAATTGTGACGTGATTGCTTTTAGTGCTAATAAAATGTATGGGCCAACAGGCCTCGGGGCATTAATTATTAAAGAAGAATTATTGAATAAATTAACCCCTTCAATTTTTGGAGGTGGTGCTATAGCGAATATTGATAATAATAGTAATGTAATATTACAGTGTGGAATTAAAATGTTTGAGCCTGGAACTCTAAACCTTGCTGGTATTTATATGTTTAATGCTTCACTTGATTATATTGCTAAAAATATTCATTATAACGAAGTACAAAAATACTTATCTAATTTAAGCGAATATGCTTACAAAAAACTTTCAGAAGTTGAAAATATAACAATTTATTCAAATCAAACAGACCATATTATTTTGTTTAACATTGGACAGTATAATTCTCAGGATATCGCTCATTATTTAGGTCAAAACGATGTTTATGTTAGATCTGGAGTTTTTTGTGCACAATATTTAAAAAATATTAAACTTAATAGTTCATATGTAAGGGTTTCGTTAGCTCCATATAACAACAAAAGTGATATTGATAAATTAGTAGATTTACTTAAAAAAGGAGGTAGTTTCCTTGTCTTTTAGTAATAATGAAAAGCGTGATATTATAATGAGTCACTATTTGAATCCTGCTTTCAAAAAGGCAGAAATTACGAATAAAATAGTCAAATATGGAGAATCATGTGCAGATTATCTTGAATTTGAATTTACTGTTGAAAATAATAAAATAATGGATATTGCCTTCAATGGTTCTGGTTGTGCTTTTTTTATAGCTTCAACAGATATATTATGTTCATATTTAAAGGGTATGGATCTTTCTGAGTTTCCTAATTTTGTTTCAAAATACGGAAATTTGATAAATGGAAATATAATTGACGAACTTGAATTAAATAATTTAGGAGAGTTAGCTGTGTTTCAAAATGTTAAACAACATTACAACAGATTAAATTGTGTCTTAATGTTATTAAGACCATTAAAAGAAAAACTTTTAAATGAAAAATAATAAAATCATATTTCATATTGACTTTGATTCTTATTTTGCAAGTGCTCATAGGTCAATTAATCCAGCACTTAAAAATAAACCAATTGCAATAGCACACAATCATTCTGCTGCGATTTGTTCAAGTGTTTCCTATGAACTAAAGCGAAAAAAAGTTAAAGTAGGACAACCTAAATATATGGTTGAAAGAATAGAACCAAAAACCATTTTTATTGAACCTGATTTTAATTTATATATTTCGCTTTCTAATCAAGTTTTTGAGTATATTTCAAGAGTTTATACAAAAAATATTGAGGTTTATTCAATAGATGAATGCTGACTTGATGTTAGTAATTTAGTTGGTAATAAAAATCCGTTGCCACTTGCTTTTGAAATTCAGCAAGCTATCTTAGATTTTTTTAATTTGCCTGTTTCAATAGGGATTTCGCATACTAAGTGAATGGCAAAAATGGCTACAGATATTAATAAACCCTTTGGCCTAACTTATATAGATACATTTGAGGATGTAGTTAAATTTATTCATTCATTACCAGTTAAAGATTATTTTGGGATTGGTGAATCAACTAGTAAAAAGCTGCAAAAACTTAATATAAATAATGTTGGTGATTTAGCTTCTAAAAATCCAAATGATGTCGAGCTATACAAAATTTTTAGAGATAGAACATCTTCATATATTTTAGATGCTAATGGTGAAGGGAATGATAAATTAGATTATAAGCATAATGATTTAAAAGGTATTGGTAATGAAGTTACATTTGCGGGTTTAGAACTTGATACAAGAGCTGACATTTATCAGATTTTGAAAAATTTATCTTTTAAAGTTGCAAAAAGAGCTCAAAATAGGAATATGCTTGCTAAAACTGTTTCTATCGTGATAAGAAATACTAACGGAAATTGATTTTCAAAGCAAAATGTTTTGAATTATGCTACTAATGATGAAAACAAAATTTATGATTTTGCAGTTAACTTATTTGAAAAATCTTGAAATGAAAACCCTATTAAAGGTATTGGTGTTAGACTTAATAATTTAGAAAATGAATTTGACAGTTTTAAACAGCTCACAATTTTTGAAAACAGTGATGATACAAAAGAATGCAAAATAAATAATATAATTAAAGATGTAAATATTAAATTGAAACAAAAAGCGCTTAAAACAGGTTATCAATATTCAAGAGAAAAAGTTAGGAAAAATATACAAAGTAGATATATACAAGATGACCTTGTACGTAAAGGAGAATAATGAAAATAGGATTATTTGGAGGATCTTTTAACCCTGTGCATAATGGGCATATCAAAATTGCAGAATATGCCTATAAAACACTTGAATTAGACAAAATATTTTTTATACCTACTGCATCAAGTCCATTTAAAAAAGACAAGGTAGTAGCTTCAGCTGAACATAGAGTTAATATGTTAAATTTAGCCTTAGAAAAATTTAATGGTAATGCTGAAGTATCTATGTTTGAAATTAAAAGAGGCGGTGTTAGTTATACATATGAAACCATTAGATATTTCAAACAAAAATATCCAAATGATGAACTATTTTTCATTATGGGTTCTGATCTTGTTTCTAAATTTAATAAATGAGAATATGCTGATGAAATCAGTCAGAGTGCAAAATTTGTTGTATATAAAAGAAGTAAAAATTTCAACAAAATGAATGCTAAGAAATATAATATGTTGCTAATAAATAATCCAATTTTTGAAGAATCATCTACTGCAGTTAGAGAAGGTGTTTTACATTTTGCTTCTGAAAATGTAAATAAATATATAGGATGCAATTTCTTGTACGCTAAAGAAATTATTCATTCTGTTTTATCTGCCAAAAGAGCAAAACACTGTGTAGCTGCAGCTGAATTTGCGGCTGAATTAGCCAAAACAGTTAAATATAATGCGAGAGATGCTTATTATGCAGGATTATTTCACGATGTTTGCAAAGAATTATCAGAAGACGAATCACGTAGTTTCATAGTACAATTCGGTTTAAATGGTTATAATAAAAACATCTATCCAAAACATAAACTTCATCAAACTTGTGGTGCTTTATGAGTAAAACATATCTATATGAATAATAATGCTGAAATTTATAATTCAATTCTTGTTCATACAACTTTAAATAATGATCTTGGTATCTTAGATAAAATAGTTTTTATAGCTGATAAAATTTGCGACGGAAGAGCTTTTGAAGGAGTTCAAAAACTTAGAAAATTAGTAATGTCTGACTTTGATTTAGGTTTTAAAGAAGTAGTTAAAAGAGCTTATGAATACAATATAGAAAAAGGTGTTCAATTTGATGATGAACAACTGAAAATCTATAAGAAATGGATGAATTAATAATGGCAGAATTAATTAGAATTCAAAAATTATTAGCTCAAGCTGGTATTGCTTCTCGTCGCAGTGTTGAAACTATGATTGAAAAAGGTCTTGTAAAAATCAATAACAACATAGCTAAACTTGGTGATAAAGCAACCGTTAATGATGAAATAAAAGTAAATAATAAGATCATCAATTTAGATAAGCCAAATTTTGTGTATTACCTTTTAAACAAGCCTAAAAAAACAATTTCAACTGCTAAAGATCCTTTGAAAAGAACCACGGTAGTAGATCTAATTGATACTGATCAAAGAATAGTTCCTGTTGGAAGATTGGACTATAACACAACCGGAGTATTACTTTTAACAAATGATTTAGAGTTGGTTAATAAATTAACTCACCCAAAATATCAAATTCAAAGAACTTATAGGGTTAGAATCAATGAACCATTAACTTTGCCTGAATTCAAACAAATCAATAAAGGAATTATAGTTAACGGCAAAATGTCACATCAAATTGTTGATCAAGTTGATACTAAAAGTTATTTAGTGACATTACACGTTGGTTCATATCATCACGTTAAAGAACTTTTTAAAGCTTTAAATAAGGAAGTTCTAACGCTTAAAAGAATTAGTTATGCTAATCTTACTTCTGAAAAACTTCCAGAGGGAGCTTATAGACCTTTAACTTTAAAAGAGTTAAAAGATTTAAAATTAATAATTAAAAATAATGAAGAAAATTTAAAAACTGAAAACAAATAATTATGAATAAAAAACTTAGAATATTATCTGCTGTCTTAATATTATCTGCTACAGCTTTACCAGTACTATCTTCCTCTTGTAAATTAGGAAGTTTTTATAATACTCAAAAAGTTTTTGAAACAGAATATTCTAAAGAAATTCACGAAGCGTATAATAATTATAAAAACGCTTTTGATAATGTTATAAAGTTTGTGTCTAATTCTGAAAATTATCAAAAGTTTTACTTAAATAACTATAAAACAGTTAAAAACATCACAAATGCTTGAGACGAATTTATACATAAATACGGTGATTATTTGGATTTAAAGGAAAATAATGATTTTGTTTATTCAATTAAATTAGGTTTTAATGAAAACAACAATTTCACAGAGCTAAAAGTAAACGATTACAAGTTTTTTGATAATAAAATTATAAATATTCAAAATGAGCTTTCTAATGCAACAGATAATATCAATATTAGAACTCAGCTAACTTATATTAAAGCTTTGAATAATGAAATTAATTTAATAATTAGTGATTATGTTGAAGGTTTGCAAAATCCTAGTTCATCTATTTATGGCGAATTTAACGAAATTTTTAACCTGTATGTAGGATATCCATTATTTAATAATTCAAGCAATAAAAAAATTCTAAAAATTAATTTTATTAATGATATTAAAACAAAGTATTCTGAAATGTTGCAAGACTATAATAATAAATATTATGATTCAACAAAGATAGATATTGATTATGAAAATCTTAACCCCAAAAATATTGAGGGTCAAAATTATCATACGCATGCATTATATAACCTATGAAATGAATGAAATGCTTCTATTGCTCCGCAAATTCTGGAAGGAACTGATCAAATAAATTGAAAACCTAATAGAGTAAAAAAGGTTGCTGATTTTTTTGAAAAACTGTATAAAACAGCAAATTTTGTCAAGAAAACTTATGATTCCAATTTAGTTCTATTAGTTTTAGATAAAAAAAATAAAGTAGTTGACTCACTAGATCTTTTAGAAGTTTTTAGTGTTTTCAATAATTCTTTATTTGAAAACTTTGATACGTTTAAATTAAGAATTATTGTTAATTCAAATAATCCAAAAAAATTTGGTAATTTTTGAAAAAATGATTTAGATAAGCTTAATATACTTGCTAACAAAATTTTAAGGATAATTTCAGATTATGAATAAAAATAGCGATTTTAGTCGCTATTTTTTGATTGATTTAAGCTGTTGTTGCTACTGCTGAAGTAGAACTATTTGAATTTTCTGGAGAAGTTTGGGCACCATCTGTAGTTCCTTCAGATTGTTTAGGTTCTTCTTGATCTTTAGTTTCTACTGGTGTTGTAGTAGTTTCACCTGTTGTAGGTTGATCTGTTGTAGTTCCTTCAGC